>JAZLEB010000044.1:0-1847 GCA_045615065.1 Candidatus Pelethomonas sp.
CGATGTCGTATTCTTCGAGGGCGGCGTTCTGCATTATTTCCACGATATCGCTGAATTCATGGGCATCATGCGTGGCCTTCTGCGAAGCGGTGGCAAGCTGATTTGCAGTGATTTTCATCCCTTCTCCAAGGTGATGGACACGCTGGATCTGCAGCAGCCGACCATGAGTTATTTCTCCACGGAGGTCTTTGAGGGCGAGATGGCTCACGCCCGATTCTATGACGAGGAAACGCGCAAGCAGTTTCCTAAGTGCAGCTACCGGAAATATACGATAAGCGAGATTATTAACGCTGTGATCGGTGCGGGGTTTAGCATCCGGAGTTTTGATGAGCATCCCTCGTGGACAAATCCCAATATTCCGGGAGAGTTTACATTGGTTGCAGGAAAGGAGTAAGTAATGAACCACGAATTTACCTGCCGTATGATGGCAGAAGATGATATTGACCGCGTTGTTCCGCTGTACATCGAGCATTACAACAACTACGAGGGCGGCGAGTGGACACAACAAACTACATACAAGCGCATCCATCAGGTGTGGAGCCGTGAGGATTCCCTGTGCATGATGCTGGAGAGCTGCGGCGAAGTGGTTGGCTTTGTGATGGGATACTTTGAACAGTACGATGATATTCAGGCCTACGACTTGGTGGAGATCGTGATTGCCCACGAATATCAGGGTAAAGGAATCGGAACGGAGTTTATGGCTCTGATCGAAGCCAAGGTAAAAGAATTGGGCGGCGCGATGATCCAGCTCGAAGCAGTCAACGATGATATGCACAACCAATTCTACGGAAAGTTGGGATACAAGGATTGCAGTAATCTGGTGCTGAAATCCAAGTGGCTGTGATGAGGTGTATTCGATGATTATTTCAAAACTGGACAAGCAAAGCTACGCCGGGAAAGAGTTTGTCGTGCGATATACGACCAACGGCTACTATGATATCGAACGCAATAACTCCGGTTTTCAAATCAGCTATAAAGTATTTGATGCACCGGTGGAGAAGTCCTTTGCCGATCAGTTTTTCAGCGAGTGGCTGGAGGATCCCGTGGCCTATGGAGCTTTTGAAGATGGAGAGCTGATCGGTATCGTGGAAGGAACTCCGGAGGCGTGGAATAACCGCTACCGGATCAGCAACATCTGCATCTTCGATGATACCAGACGGCACTGCGGTATTGGTGCTAAGTTGATGGGTACGATCCTTGACGAAGCGAAAAAGAGCGGCGCGCGCATGGTAGTTCTGGAGACTCAGACCTGCAACGAAAACGCTATTGCTTTTTATCGGAAGAACGGATTTGAGATCATTGGTTTTGATTTGTACTCTTACAGCAACTCCGACCTGGAACGCTGTGAGGTTAGGATCGAAATGGGGAGAAAACTGGTATGAGCGCGATGAACGAAGCATTGCTGGGCAAATGCGGCTTTTACTGTGGCTGCTGCCCCACCTACATAAAAGGCAATTGCAAGGGCTGCATGGACGAGCACCAGACCGGAGACTGCTTCACCCGTGACTGTGTGTTGAAGAAAGGCATGGACTGCTGTGGTGCTTGCAGTGAGTTCCCCTGTGAGACGATCATGACGCAGCCGCACACCACAGTTTTGGACAAGGACTGGCTCCGCTGGAAGAAAGAGAGCGATACCAACCGATGAAGGTCGAAATTCAATTCAACAAGATGGATGAGGCGATTTCCGTCATGCGTGAGGTTGCCGCATGGGGCCGGGAGCAGGGCTACCGCGTCTGGCCGGACGAATGGCTGACACCGGAGGAACTGATTACACCCGATGCCCAGCTAGAGAACTTCTGTGTCGGCGCACTCGGCGGAGAGATCGCCTGTGCGTTCATTCTGCAATG
>JAZLEB010000045.1:0-15171 GCA_045615065.1 Candidatus Pelethomonas sp.
GCGATGGCTTCGATCTCGACCAGAACATCCTTGGGCAGGCGAGCGACCTCAACGGCGCTGCGTGCGGGAGGATTGCCGGGGAAGAAGGTGGCGTACACCTCATTCATGGCGGCGAAATCGTTCATGTTCTTCAGGAACACGGTGGTCTTGATGACATTCTCCATGGTGAGACCTGCAGCAGCCAGAACAGCCTGCACATTGGTCAGGGACTGGCGGGTCTGCTCGGCGATGCCGCCCTCAACAACAGCGCCGGTAGCGGGATCAATGGGAACCTGACCGGAGGTGATGGTGAGGTTGCAGGCGGTGATACCCTGAGAATAGGGACCCAGAGCTGCGGGAGCGTTGGTGGTGGAAATGATCTGCTTCATAATGAAAGCCTCCTGTATAGTTGTAAGCCTATTATATCCGCTGAGAAATCTTACGTCAATCAAACTTTTCATTCTTTTTCAAATTATTTCCATTCTGTTGCGTTTTCTGCTTTGGTGTGGTAAAGTTACACTAACTATTCTTGTAGTTGGGAGATATGACTATGAACGGAATGACAAGAAGAGAGCATCAGATCACTGACCGCGCGGAGATCATCGACATTCTGGACCGCTGCAAGATCTTGCATCTTGGTCTGGTGGATGGCGACGAGCCCTATGTGGTTCCCATGAACTATGGCTACACCATGGGGGAGGACGGTACACTGTCGGTGTACATTCACGGTGCGGTCAAGGGTCGCAAGCTGGATGTGATGCAGGCAAATCCCAAGGTGTTTTTTGAGATGGAGTGCGATGTACAGCCCTTTGACGGCCAGCTGCCCTGTCAGTACGGCACTGCCTATAAGTCCCTGATGGGACGGGGCAGAGCGGTGATCCTTGAAACACCGGAGGAAAAGATGGCTGCGCTGACAACGCTTATGAAGACACAGACGGGCAAGGACTTCGAGTTTAACGAGCGGCTGGTGTCTATTGTCAGTGTGGTGCGGATCGATGTTTTGGAGTATACGGCAAAATTCCGTCCTATGCCGAAGACAATGGGCTGAGGAGGATAGATATGAGTAGATTGGAAAGCTTACTTAGGCTGCATCCTGTGCGGCGCAGTGAACAGGAAAAAGAGGTGTTCCGCGCATATATACTGGAACAGCTGGCAGCAAAGGGGATCCGGGCAACGGTGGAAACGACCGGGGACGGCAAAAATAAAAACATTGTCATTGGTGATCCGCTGTCTGCCAAAGTGGTTTGTACTGCCCACTATGATACCCCTGCGGCATCCCTGTTTCCCAACCTGATGATCCCTCGCAACAAGCCGCTGTTCCTGCTGTATCAGTTTGTGCCGATTACATTGATACTTGCTTTGGCAATCAGCTTAGCAATCGGCGGAGTATACCTGATGATTACCGGTGCGGTGATCCCCGGAGGCTCCCCTGAGGAATATCAGGCGATTGCCATAATCTTGTATCTGGTGATCTATTACGCGCTGTTTTTCCTGATGTACTGCGCATTCAAGAATCCCAATAACTATAACGACAACACCTCCGGTGTGGCAGCGGCGCTGTCTATCCTTGATGCGCTGAGTGAAGAGCAACTGAAGGATGCGGCATTTATTCTCTTTGACAACGAGGAAAAGGGAAAGAAAGGCTCCAAGGCCTATTGCAAGGATCACAAGGAAGCAATGAAGGACAAGCTCATCGTCAATTTCGACTGTGTGGGCAACGGCGAGAACGTGATTTTTATTGCCATGAAGGAAGCGGAGCAGCACCCGCTGTATGCAAAGCTGAAGGAAAGTTTTGTGGACAGCGATGGGTACAAGGTATATTTCTATCCCATGAAAGGCTCTGAGTCCAACTCCGACTACAAGAATTTCCCTTGCGGTATCGGCTGTATGGCTTCCAGACAGACCAAGGGCGGCCTGTTCTATACCCCATATATCCATACTCCCCGCGATACGGTGGCAAAAGAGGAGAATATCTGCTTTATTGCCAACGGAATGGGAAAGTTTTTCAGCACGTTATAAAATGAAAATGCACTGCAGTGTTGTGCTGCAGTGCATTTTTATCCTGTTATTTCCATTCTTTCGCGGCGGCAAACACTTCGTCCAGATGGCGGCAGGGGACAAACCGTCCATCCTTATGCATAGCGCGGATCGTATCCTCATCGGCAAGCATTTTGCCGCAGGTCTCGCCCTCCTGCAGCACCACGTCGTTAAGATCAATATCCTGACGGAACAGCCAGTAGTCGCCAAAGAAGTTCTCGCCCTTGTGGGTCAAAATACACGTTCCGTTTTCCGGCAGCAAGGTGATGCCGGTTTCTTCCTTGACCTCCCGCAGCGCCGCGGTAAGACTGTCGTCGCCTGCCACAGCGGAACCGCCGGTGGTTTCCCACATGTTGGGGTATCCCTTATTGGGGCTGCGCTTGGTGAGGAGGAATCTTCCGTCGCTTTGCCGGATCCACACATAGACAACAAGATGGAAATCGCCGGTTTCCAGCGCGTCGCCGCGCCGCTGCAGGCGTCCGGTAAGATTGCGGTTTTCATCGTAAACATCCCACAGCTCGTCAGCGCTGGTGTTCAGATTCAGCCATGCCTGTACGCGGCGGTACAGGGCGGGTTGAATGTCCGGATAGGTCAGAGCATCGGGGAGGGAGGGGAATAGCTGAATCTCACCGATTTCGGAATCTCCGCTCAGCGGCTCCAGTGCGGAGACTTCCGCAAAAAATAACATGCCGCAGGTGGTGGCATCCCCTCGTTTGACACCGTATACGCCGATTTTTCGCAGTGTGGCATCGGATGCGCCGGTTTCCTCTCTGAGTTCACGCATGGCGGTCTCTTCAATAGTTTCGCCGCTTTCCCGGTGTCCGCCGGGGATCTCCCAGGTGTTTCGCTCTTTGTGGCGGCAGAAGATCCATTGGTTTTGGTATTTGGTAACGATCACTGCGTATTTCAGTTGATCATCGGGAACCTCAGCTCCTTTGGGAAATACAACTTCGAGCATGGTTTCCTCTCCTTTCGTATGGCGGCGCTGAATGAATTCGTACAGAAGCAAGCCGCCGCCGCTGATCACCGCCGCAACCAGAAAGACAATGACGGACAGAAGATATTGCTTGGTGCCGAGAGCATCGCCTCCCAATGTGGAGGTGATGACAGAGGGGATCCGCCCCACCGAGCAGATCAGAAGCCACGTTGGGAAAGAGATGTCAGTGAGCGCCGCAAAATAACTGATAAGATCCTTCGGCGTTCCCGGCATGGCGAAAATCAAAGCGAGCAGAACGGCACGCCGTTTATTGGTTTTCAAAAAACCGACAGAGCGCAGTTTTTCGTCGGAAAAAAACAGCCGTACCAACCGAATGCCGAATTTTCGAACCAGCAGAAAGACGAGAATACTGCCCAATGTAGAGGCGACCAGAAATAAAACAGTACCTTCCCATGCGCCGAAGGCGTAGCCGGCGGCGATCTCAAAGGGTTCACCGGGCAACAGCGCGATGACCACCTGCAGTATTACCATCAATGCAAAAGCAATGCGCCCGATAAATCCGTGCTCATTCACCCATGCGCGAAATTGTTCCGGTTGAGAGATATATTCCATCAGTGGGATAGCTGCTTGCCAAGTGATCAACGCGATCAAGAGAATAGCGGCAATCAGCAGTGCAATGCGTAGGAGAGTATTCTTTGTTTCTTCAGCTTTCATAGCATTTCCTTTGCGCTTTATCTAAATATATAAGCACATTATATCATATTTTTCCAGTTTTGTATATTGTTTCGTTTTTTTCGCTACCGGAAAGCAGGAGTTTACAATTTCCGGGATTTGTGTTACACTTTACCGTGAGAGATAGCACCTGTTGAATGGAGTTGGTTTTTTGATTAAGAGAGAAAATTATCCTGAACATATTCAGGAGTGGATGACCAAAATCGAAGAAAATGTGGTGACGAATCCCGATTTGTTAATGCAGTATTGCGGAAAGCTGGAGCGATATGCTTCCGAGGTTCGTTCCGATCACCTGAACGGTTTCAGTATGTTTTTCCGCGGCTATGGTTATTTTATACTGGGCAAGCTGGAGGAAAGCATGACCGCACTGTCGTCTGCTCTGAATTTCCTCATCAATGGAGACGACTGGTTTATGATCGCCCGCACCTATAACTCCATGGGTAATATTGCGGATTTTCAGGGAGATCTTTCCCTCGCTATTGACTGCTATTGCAAAGGCCTTGTGATCAGCAGGGAGTATGGGCTGGATGTTCTTAGCTACAGCATTATCAGTAATCTTTCGAATATTCATATTGCGCTGGGCGAGACCGAACACGCAATGAAAATGCTTATGGAATGTGAGCAGTTGGGCGAAAGTGGTTTTAACGCGCCTCTCCATTCAAAACTCGTGATTCATGCCAACTTGACTGCTTGTTATATTCGACTCGGTCGGCCTGACAAGGCAAAAGAATATTTTGCCAAATTGCAGGATGACTGCAGGGAAAGTGATACGGATTCCAGTAGAGTCACACTGAACATCCTTGCTACCGAGCTTCATCACGCCCTTGGCAATGTTGCTGAACGAGATGCGGCGATTGCGGAACTGAACGGTATGGAGCTTCAGGCCTCAACGGTGTTTGATGCGCTGTCTGAACTGTATCAGCACGCGCAGCTGCTGCTTGAGCTGGACAAGCTTGAGGAATTTTCCAGGCTACTGAGCCAAATTGAGGAGCTCGCGGATAGTCCGAATGCGAAAAAGCTGGTTTTACAGCTTTACATGAAATATTACGAGAAGATCGGTGATACCGAGAAATGCGCGCGTACCGCGATCATGTTTTATAAGATCGATGAGCTGCACGAAGGTATGCGCAATAAGGTCATCAGCCACAACATCAAGACCAGGATTCATCTGGATGAGGAGTCTGCCATCCGCAAGGAAACCGAACGGCTTAATATTCAGCTGAAGCAAAAGTCTGAGCATGATCCTCTTACCGGTATGCACAACCGATACAAGCTCAATGAGCTGTTTGAACTTGCGTTCCACAGAGCTTACGTGAGCGGTGTTCCTCTCACGGTGGAGATTCTTGACATTGATTGCTATAAGCAGTTCAATGACAACTATGGACATCAGAAGGGCGATGAATGCCTGGTTCAGGTGGCGGATGCGATTCGCTCCATGGAGGAGTATCCCAACGTATTCACTGCCCGCTACGGCGGTGACGAGTTTGTGATCATCTATGAGAATTATTCCCGCGACGATGTGGAGAAGATGGTCAAGATCCTGCAAAATAAGATCTACGGGCTGAATATTGAACACAAGTTCTCACCTGCGGGAAACCGTGTTACCGTAAGTCAGGGATTGTTCCACCGCATCCCTGCCGGATCCAACAAGACCTGGGACTTCCTGCACTGTGCCGATCTTGCGCTCTATGGTGTCAAGCGCCGCAGCAAAAACAACTATTACATCGGAACCTCCCTCAGACAGGTGCGAGAGTACAGTCAAAACGAGAAAAAGATGCCCTGAAGCGATCAACTCCCACAGAATTAACTGTGGGAGTTGATTTTCTGCTGAAATGAAAAGAAAAACGGCACGGTATTGAAACCGTGCCGTTTTGTGATTAATAGAAACGCTTGTTGCGGTTCTTGCGAGCAGCCTCAGACTTCTTGCGACGCTTGACGCTGGGGCTCTCATAATGCTCTCTGCGGCGGACCTCAGCCAGAACACCGGCCTTGGCGCAGCTGCGCTTAAAACGCTTCAGAGCGCTATCCAGAGATTCATTTTCCTTAACGTGGACTTCAGACATCTATTTTCCCTCCCTCCGATGTATCCGGCTATTTCCAGGATACTCTTTCGGGCCAATTACATGGCTTAACGAATGATATTATACAGACATCCTATCTTCTTGTCAAGAATATTTTATGCAAAAAATGCGGATTTTCCAAGAAATCTGCGGGGAGGGGGCAGAAAATTTTACTTAGCAGGCTTCAGGATCAGGTTCACCAGCTTATTCTTGATCCCCGCGGAATTATTAATTCCGTGGGGGCCCCATATTTGACTTGAGTAGCCCAAAGTGAATTCGGGCTACTCCGAGGTTTGCTTCGCAAACGCTCGCACGCCGGACTTCCGGCGGTGAGCTTACTTGGCGGGTTTCAGGATCAGGTTCACCAGCTTATTCTTGACATGAATGACCTTGATGATCTCCATGCCCTCGAGAGCCTTGGCGACTTTCTCAACCTGCTTGGCGGCTTCCACAACAGTAGCTTCGTCGCTGTCGGTAGGAACGGAGATAGTGCCGCGCAGCTTGCCCTGGATTTGGACTGCCATCTCCACGGTGGAAGCAATGGTCTTGCTCTCGTCATAGTGAGGCCACTCCATGGCGCTGATAGCCTTGCCGGTCTCTGCCGCGAAGCCCATGATCTCCCACTGCTCCTCGCACATATGGGGAGCGAAGGGACTGAGCATGAGCAGCAGTGCCTTCATATCGCCGCGGCTTGCGCCGTTTGCGTAGAAGTCATTCACCAGTGCCATCAGCGCGGCAATAGCGGTGTTGAACTTCATGGCCTCGATATCCTCGCTGACCTTCTTGATGGTCTTGTGGATGGAAGCTTCATTGGCGGCAGAGTAATCGTCACCGCTGTGTTCCATTTCACAGAGGTTCCACACGCGGTCCAGGAAGCGCTTGCAGCCCTTCACGGCATTGGCAGACCATGCGGCGGCCTTCTCAAAGTCACCGATGAACATGATATAGGTGCGCATAGTGTCTGCGCCGAACTCGTCGATGATATCGTTGGGGTTGATAACATTGCCGCGGGACTTGCTCATTTTTTCGCCGCCTTCGCCCAGGATCATGCCGTGGCTGGTGCGCTTGGCATAGGGCTCCTTGGTGGGAACAACGCCGATATCGTAGAGGACCTTGTGCCAGAAGCGGGAATAGAGCAGATGCAGGGTGGTGTGCTCCATACCGCCGTTGTACCAGTCAACGGGGCCCCAGTAGTTCACGGCTTCCTTGCTGACCAGCTCGTTGTCATTGTGGGCATCCATATAGCGCAGGAAGTACCAGGAGGAACCTGCCCACTGGGGCATGGTATCGGTCTCGCGCTTGGCTGCACCGCCGCAGCAGGGGCAGGTGGTGTTGACCCAGTCGGTCATCTTGGACAGGGGGCTCTCACCGTCGTCGGTGGGTTCATAGCTCTCTACCTCAGGCAGGAGCAGGGGCAGCTGATCCACGGAGAGAGGCTGCCAGCCGCACTTGTCGCACCAAACCATGGGGATAGGCTCGCCCCAGTAGCGCTGACGGGAGAACACCCAGTCGCGCAGCTTGTAGTTGACCTGTGCGTGACCGATGCCCTTCTCCTCCAGCCACTTGGTGATGACAGGGATGGCATCCTTCACGGTGAGACCGTTCAGGAACTCGGAGTTGACCAGAATACCGGTCTCATCCTTGGCGGTAAAGGCCGCCTTCTGCACGTCCTCGCCGCCGGACACAACTTCGATGATGTCGCAGCCAAATGCCTTGGCAAACTCCCAGTCACGGTCATCGTGGGCGGGAACTGCCATGATGGCGCCGGTGCCGTAGGTGGAGAGGACATAGTCGGAGATGAAGATGGGGATCTCCTTGCCGCTGACAGGATTGATACCGCGGACGCCGTCCAGCTTCACGCCGGTCTTTTCCTTGTTCAGCTCAGTGCGCTCCAGATCGCTCTTGGAGGCGGCTACTTTCTGATACTCAACCACTGCATCTGCATTGTTCAGCTTGCCGTTTTCCAGCCAGCTGCGAATGAGCGCGTGCTCAGGGGAGAGAACCATATAGGTGGCACCGAACAGAGTGTCGGGACGGGTGGTGAATACCACGATTTCATCACCCAGGGTGGACTTAAAGGTGACTTCGGCACCGGTAGAACGACCGATCCAGTTCTTCTGCTGAGTCTTAACGCGCTCGATGAAGTTGACCTCATCCAGATCGTCGATCAGACGCTGTGCATACTTGGTAATACCCAGCATCCACTGGCTCTTCTCCTTGCGGATTACGGGGGAGCCGCAGCGCTCACAGCCGCCGTCTACCACTTCCTCGTTGGCAAGCACGCACTTGCAGGAGGTACACCAGTTCACGGGCATGGAGGTCTTGTAGGCAAGACCCTTCTTGTACAGCTGCAGGAAGATCCACTGGGTCCACTTGTAGTAGGTGGGATCGGTGGTGTCTACCTGGCGGTCCCAGTCAAAGCTGTAACCCAGCATCTGCAGCTGATTGCGGAAGTTCTTGATGTTGTTCTCGGTAACAACGGCGGGATGGATGTGGTTCTTGATGGCGTAGTTCTCAGTGGGCAGACCGAAAGCATCATAACCCATAGGGAACAAAACATTGTAACCGTCCATACGCTTCTTGCGGGCAATAACATCCATTGCGGTGTAGGGACGGGCGTGACCAACATGCAGACCGTTGCCGGAGGGGTAGGGGAACTCTACCAGACCGTAGAACTTGGGCTTGGAGGTGTCACCGGTTTTGGTGGCAAAGGTCTTTTCCTCCTGCCACTTTTTTTGCCATTTCTTTTCAATGGCGGTAAAATCGTACTTCATTGGAAAAACTCGCTTTCTATCGAAAATTTTGGTTAACATAATAAACACGCCCCTGACCGTTTGAAACGGTCAGGGGCGTGAATTACGCGGTACCACCCTGATTTTGCGCGTAGAGCGCACTCAGAGGCTCAATAAAGCCGTGGCTGATAACGGAGCCGTCCGCCGCGCCTTACTTCTGTTCGGGCGCGAGGCTCAGGAGCCAGTATCACGCACCGCCTCCGCTGACTTGCACCATCCGTCAACTCTCTGAGGGCAGGCGCTGTGCGCGTTTCTCTCCATCATTGCCAGTAAGCAACTATGTAGCCTATTGTACGGCGAAAGCCGCGGTTTGTCAAGGGAGAATTACAGGAGCAGAGTGACCAGCTGATAGATCCAGTTGGCGGAGATACCTGCCACCAGACCGCCGATGGTGTGGGACAGAATGGCTTTGCCGGTGAGGTGGCTGGACTTGAGGCTGTCCATCATAGCAACATGAGTGCTGAGATAGCCACTCCAGCACATGCACATGGAGGTGAACACAGCGATATCGTGGGCAGTGGCAGCGCCGGACTCGATCATACCGGGAACCAAACCGATGGCTGCGCCTGCTGCACCCAGTGCAGTGATGGGAACAGCAATGCACTCAGCGCTGGTGAAGCCGAAGAGGGGCTTGAGAATGAAGCCGATCTTGTCACCCAGCCAGGGCAGGAAGGCGATACCTTCGTAAGCGCCGCCGGTGTAGCCTTCTGCGGGCGCGCCGTTGGTGAGCATCATGACCAAGGTGCAGATGATCAGAACGCCGGGGATAATGTCCAAACCCAGCTGAACGCCGGTCTTGCCGCCGCTCATCAGGCAGTCGATAACACGCATACCGATGCCCTTCTTCTCGGTTGCGACAGCCTCAGTGGACTCGCCATCCAGAGGATCGCAGGGGGCTTCCTTGCCGTAGAGCTTTTTGGTCTGCATGAGCATCAGGCGGGTGCTGACGATGCTGCCGAGAAATGCGCCCAGGTTGCCGATCAGAGCAGCCACAACCAGATTCTCACCGGTGGGGGACTTGATGCCGATCATGAAGGTGGTAACGATCAGACCCATGCCAAAAGCGGTACCCAGGTTGGTCAGAGCGGGCAGCTGATATTTCTTGAAGTAACCGCGGAACTTGCCATCGTTAGCGAGGGCGAGGATCGCGGGATTATCAGAAAGATAGGTGGTGATGATGCCCAGGGAAGCTGCGCCGGGCAGACCAAACAGGGGCTTCATCAGAGGGGAGACCAGCTTGTTGATGAGGTCAACCACGCCAAACTCGCTGAGCAGCGCGGAAACGGCACCTGCCAGAACGGCGATGGCCATGATATAGAAAACGGTGTCCATGAGCAGGGCGTATGCAGTATTCATCATAGTGCTGAGCATATTTGCTGCGCCCATCTGACTGCCAATGGCACAGAAGAGACCGAGGAAGATCGCAAGGAAAATGATAGGACCGACAATGCTGCGAACTTTAGGAGACATAGTACGCTTGGTCTTTGGGTTAGACATAGCAGTTATTCCTTTCTTGTGTGTCATTACGGTATGAATGCCCGATCACAAAAGGTCGGGCAGTGCATCTAAGTAAGTATACTATATACCTATTTAAAAAGTAAAGAAGAAAAACAGTCTTTTTGATAAAAAACGGAAAAAAGCCGCGGAGCTTTCGCTCCGCGGCCGGTGAACAATGTTTAGTTGTCCTCGTCTTCGCAGTTGCCGCAGCAGCAATCGCCGCCGCACTCGCACTCCAGATCAGACAAATCGAACTCCAGCTTTTCGCCGCAGTTGGGGCACTTGACATAGCCATCCTCGAGAATGGTCTCGTCAAAGAGGATCTCCTCTTCGCAGTTGGGGCAGGTAGTCTCGTAGATCTCGCTGTCCTCGTCGAACTCGTACTCGTCCTCGTCGTCCTCATCGTCCATCTCGTAGATATAGGTCTCCACATCGCTGAGATCGTCGCTGACGGCATCCAGACCCTCCTCAAGGTCAGCCTGCTCGTCGTAGAGATCCTCGATCTCCAGAGCCATGTCCTCAAGAATGTCCATGATGACACTGAACAGTTTGCCTTCCTTGGTCTCGGTATCCAGGTTCATACCCTCGGCCAGACCCTTCAGATATGCGATCTTCTCCAGAATTTCCATTGTCAATTCTCCTTTCAAAGTGCGCTGTCTTCTGCATACCGCGGTGTGCAGCAGAAGTTATGGGGGAAAATCAGTTTGATTTAGTTCTTGCAGCGGGACAGGTACTCACCAGTGCGGGTGATTCCCAAAATCAAAGATTTCGGGAGCCCTGATGACTTGACATCCTCGGGCAAAGTGAATTCGCCCTGCGGCAAGGTTTTGCTTTTGCAAAACGCTTGTGCGCGGCGTTACGCCGCGATCATCGACACCCGGGGAACTGCGCTGCAGAAGCAGAGTGTGTGTTTGTTAGTTCTTGCAGCGGGACAGGTACTCACCGGTGCGGGTGTCGATGGTGATCTTGTCACCAATGTCGATGAACAGGGGAACCTTGACCTCAGCGCCAGTCTCAACGACAGCGGGCTTGGTCACGTTGGTAGCAGTGTTGCCTGCAAAGCCGGGCTCGGTCTCGGTAACGGTCAGATCCATGAAGTTGGGGCACTCCAGACCGAACACATTGCCCTTGTAGCTCAGCACCTTGCACATGGTGTTCTCAGTGACGAAACGGAAAGCATCACCCAGCAGGTCACGGGACAGGGGAACAGTCTCGTAGGTCTCCTGATCCATGAAGTAGTACAGATCGCCATCGTTGTAGCTGTACTCCATGTCCTTGCGCTCAACGAAAGCTTCCTCGAACTTTGCAGTGGGGTTGAAGGAAGTCTCGGTCACAGCGCCGGTGACGATGTTTCTCATCTTGGTGCGCACGAAAGCTGCGCCCTTACCGGGCTTAACGTGCTGGAACTCGACGACCTGCATGATCTTGCCGTCCATCTCAAAAGTCTTGCCATTGCGAAAATCGCCGGCGGTAATAGTTGCCATATTTCATATCCTCCTATATGGAAATAAATTTGTCCACGTGGTATTTTATCGTATTTCGGTTGATATTGCAAGTATTTTGTGATAACTTTGGATCAGAATATGAAAATATAACAACGATACAGGTAGGTGTTCCCGTTTGACCGACATTTTATACAAGGATAAGAGCATAATCGTGTGTGTCAAGCAGCCGGGAGAGCTGTCGCAAGCAGGAAAAAGCGGAGAAAGAAGCCTGCTTTCTACCCTGGAGACAGAGCATGGCACCCCCGTTTTTCCTGTTCATCGGCTGGATCGTGAGACCGGCGGGGTGATGGTCTATGCCCGCACTAAAACTGCTGCTGCGGCTTTGTCTGAAGCAGTGGCACGGCATGAGATGGAAAAGGAATATGTCTGCATTGTCCGCGGTGCGCCGGAGCCGGAGGAAGGTGAGCTGCGGGATCTGCTACTCCATGATAAGCAGAGAAATAAGGTGTTCGTGGTGGACCGTGTGCGCGGCGGTGTGAAAGAAGCGATCCTTACTTACCGCGTACTGCAGCGAAACGGAGAAACGACTCTCATTCGTGTAAAACTGCAGACGGGCCGCACGCATCAGATCCGAGTGCAGTTTGCCAGCCGGAAGATGCCGCTTCTCGGTGACGGTAAATACGGCGGAGGCCGGGGAGAACTGGCACTGTGGAGCTGCCGCCTTGCCTTTCGGCATCCTGTAAGCGGGGAGCAGATGTGCTTCGAACGGTTCCCGGCAGGCGGAGTGTGGACGAATGCCGGTTTTGCTGAGGTGAGTGATGAGTAAATATGAAAAGGTGATCCAAAGCCCTGTAGGTGAATTAACCCTGGAGGGTGATGAAACCTTTGTAACTGCTTTGCGATTCGGTGATACATCCTCCGGCGGAGAGTCCTCGGACACGCTGGACTGGGCGGCTGAGGAATTGGCGGAGTATTTTTCGGGAAAAAGGTATGAATTTACTGTTTCGGTGAAAGCGGAGGGAACGGATTTCCAACGGTCGGTATGGAATGAACTGCTGACGATTCCGTACGGTGAAACAGCTTCATACGCGGATCTTGCCTGTAAGATTGGAAATCCCAATGCCTGCCGCGCGGTGGGCGGCGCAAACAACAAAAATCCGCTGCCGATCCTGATCCCATGCCACCGGGTGATTGGGAAAAACGGTGAGCTCACCGGCTATGCGGGGGGACTTGCCATCAAAGAATTTCTGCTTGATCTGGAACGGAGATCAAAATAAACGGGAAAAGGGGATGCTGTTAAACACAGCATCCCTTTTCGCATTTTTTGGTGATAAGCTGCGTACTTATATGTGTACTCTGTGAGTTTATATGATACAGCACTTTTTGCAATGTTTGTAGCATGAATAACGATTTACAATGTAATTAAAATCGATATACTAAAAAGGAAAGCGAAGCACGCGATGGTAAAAGGAGGATCCCGGTCTTGCGGTTTTGTAAGATGAACGGAGCGGGTAATGATTTTATCATTATCAACAATATAGAAGAAAAACTGCCCCACGACAGTTTTCCGGCGCTGGCAAAAACTCTGTGTCATCGGCATTTGTCCATTGGAGCGGATGGCCTGATGGTGGTGGAGCGGCCAAGCGGTGAAGCGGATTTCCGAATGCTTTTCTACAACGCTGACGGCTCGGCGGGAGAAATGTGCGGAAACGGTGCGAGGTGCATCTGCCGCTACGGATTTGAAAGCGGCTTGTCCGGTGAAAAGCAGGTGGTGGAAACACCGTCCGGAATTGTGACGGGAACGCGGATCGATCAAAGAAACTACCGCATCCGCCTGACTGACCCCAGTGTGATCCGGCTTAAGTACCCGGTGGATGCGATGGGACGGGAATGGCAGTGTTCCTACATCGAATTGGGTGTACCCGGACTTCCACACGCGGTCGTTGAGGTGGAACGCCTCGGCGAAAAAAGCTTTGAGGATCTGAGAGAGCTGGGAAAAACACTCAGATATCACACTGCGTTTCCCAAAGGGGCGAATGTGAATTTCTACGAGCTTACCGGTGAGGATGAACTGCTCATTCGAACCTATGAGCGCGGTGTTGAGGACTTCACCTATGCCTGCGGAACGGGAACGGGTTCAACGGTTCTCGCACTGACACTGTTGGGTAAAGTCAGCGGCAGGGATGTAACGGTGAAAAATCCCGGCGGTTTGCTCCGTGTGACTGTTGTTCGGAATGAGGATAGGATCGATCACCTTTGGCTGACCGGACCGACCAATACCGTGTGTTCCGGCGAGATCCTCGATGAGGAATTGTATCTGTAAGAAATCATATGAAATAATGTGCTGTTTCAGGAGGAAATGAAAATGAAAACCAATCTTGATAAGAAATCCGTTCTTCAAAACTATGCGCAGATGATCATTATGATCGTTGCCATGATCGCAGGCTGTATTGTTGGCTTTATTTTCCCCGTAGTAAAGGCCGGTGATGTTGTGACTAGTGCCGGTGCCACCGTTCTAAAGCCTCTGGGTACCGTGTTCATCAACATGATGTTTTGCATCGTTGTGCCTCTGGTGTTTGCATCCATCGCAGGTGCGGTTGCCAATGCGGGAAACCGCAAGCGTACCGGTAAGATCCTGGGTGTCACCGTTGCCACCTTCGTTGTCACCGGTGCAATCGCTGCTGTTATCATGTTCCTGCTGGTTCAGGTGTTCCCCCCTGTGCTCCAGGCATGGACCGAGACTCCCAGCGAAGAGATGGGCGAATATGCCAGCCTAAGCGACATGATCGTCAATTTCTTTACTGTTCCCGACTTCACCAACCTGCTCAGCCGCCGCTCCATGCTGCCTCTGATCGTGTTCTCCATCCTGTTCGGTTTCGCAGTGAACCTCAACGGCGGTAAGGACACCATGGTTGGTAAGTTCCTGGATGATCTCACCAATGTGATGCTCAAGTTTGTGAAGATCATTACTTACTATGCTCCTGTCGCTTTCTTCGCTATTTTCGCCGATCTGGTCGCTACCTACGGTCCCCAGATCACCGAGGACTATGGCCGTGCTTTGATCCTGTACTATCCTCTCTGCTTTGTCTACATCTTCACCGCATTCCCCCTGTTTGCATGGTTCGGCGGTGGCAAGGGCGCTATCAAGACCATGTTCCGCCACATCGTGAAGCCCGCCATCGTTTCTCTGGGCACCTGTTCCTCTGTTGCCACCATCCCCACCAACATGGATGCTGCTGAGGAGACCGGTATCTCCAAGGATGTCAGCGACATGGTGCTGCCTCTGGGTGCGACCATGCACATGGATGGCTCCTGCTTCTCCTGCGTGCTGAAGATCGCCTTTGTTCTCGGCGTGTTTGGTAAGGACTTCGGCTGGGAGATGCTCGTTCCCGTGATCCTGGTGGCAGTGCTCTCCTCTGTTGGTATGTCCGGCGTTCCCGGCGGCGGCTATATCGGTGGGTATATCATCTGCTCCATCTTCTTCCCCGAGAATATCGAGATCGCATTCCCCATCCTGGTGGCGATCGGCAACCTGGTGGATCCTCCCGCAACCATGATCAATGCTTCCGGCGACTATGTGGTGTCCTACATTGTTTCCCGCTTTGTGGACGGTAAGGATTGGCTGCAGCACAAGCTGAGCAAGAAGTCTGTCTGATCAAATCAATAACCCGGCTGGGTCGGGGGTTTTACAA
>JAZLEB010000046.1:0-17518 GCA_045615065.1 Candidatus Pelethomonas sp.
GTTTCACGGGCCTTGTCCATTTCCTGGCGCAGCAGGATATCAAAGCTGGCATTCGCCACCGCCTGCTGCATCTGGCTGGCAGATTGCTGATAGCGCTGGGATGATACTCTTTCAATCACCTGCGCCCACCTCAATTCTCGCCTTTGTCAGCGGGATCGGTACCCTCAGAATTCTGATCTTCGGGTGCAGGAGTATCGCCTTTCTCGGTGGAGGGAAGGCGTCCCACTGCGATGATCTGAGTCATGTAGTACATATCCTCACCCATGAAGATCACCTGCTCGCCGCCGTAGCTGCCGGTAGCAGTCACTTCGCCGATCATTTCCTGATAGTTTCCGGCCTCATCGTAGCCGGCCACAGTGACTTCTTTGCCCACCAGAGATGCTGCATAGGTCATGATGGACGCATCCGTCATGGTATTCATCGCGGTAGACATGCTGGCCAGCGCGGTGACCATCTGCATCTGGACAAGCTGGTTCAGCATGTCGCTGATGTCAGCGGTGGTATCCATAGTCTGGTTGGTAAACTGGGCGACCATCAGAGAAAGGAAGTCGCTCATATCCAGGCCGTAGGCATCCATGGAACTATTGGTATAGGAATCCTTAGCAGCGCTGTTCACCATGCTGCTGTTTCCGGCCATACCGAAGTAATTGTTTACATTGTTTACAGAGGGCATCTGTTCCTTCTCCTTTCTTAGTCGTCGTCCTCATCCTCGATGGGGATCAGTCCCAGTCGAAGCTGCTGGAGGAAATCGTCGCCGTGGCTTCTGTTGTCACGGTGCTGCTGCTGTTCCTGCTGGCGTCCGTTGCCATCATCGCGGAAATCGTCGCGCTGCTGATTGTCCTGCCGCTGCGCCTCCTCACCGCGTTCCACAGTGATCTGCACATTCTGCTGACCGCGCTCGGTCAATGCTTCCTGCAGGTTGTGGATGTGTCGCTCCAGAAGACCGCGGGTATCTGCGTTTTCAGCATTCAGGAGAATGCTCACAGTGCCGTCAGCGTTCTGCGTGAGTTCGATGGTGAGTCTGCCAAGTTCCAGGGGTTCCAGCTGCAGTTCCAGGCGGGTCTCGCCGCTCTCAAACATCTGGTCGAGCTTTACAGTTACCTGTTCGGTAACTTCCTCGCTCGCCCTTGCTCTCTCAGGGGCCTCCGCGACCTTCACAGGCGCGGCCTCCACCTTGTCAAACAGGGGTGTTCCTTCCACAGCTTCCTCGCTTACCTCTTCACCGTCACTGCGCTTGACCTGAATAGCTTTATCAAAGCCTTCCAGATTGTTTTCCGCGGTGTCGGTCTCAGGCTGCACGTTCTCGACTGCAGTTTCGATCTCTGCGGCGGTTTCAAGGCTGAAGCCTTCTTCTCCGGTAGGGATCAGTTCTTCGACAGGTTCCTCGGCTGTTGTTTGGGGAACGCCGGTCATCTGCGACAGCAGTGCTTCCGCTTCACCCTGAACGGGTTCATCGGTCAGAGCAAAAATCGCGGGTGTTTCAATGGTTGCTACCGGTTCCTGCCGTTCCACCAACAGTTCTCCGGCATTGCCCTGTGTCAGCCACACGATCTGAGAACTGGCTGCCTCTCTTGCGATATCGCAGGTTTCCTCTTCCTCGTCCTTGACAGGTTTTTCCTTCTGCTCGACCTTGGTATCCTCACGAGCTTCTTCCCGCTCCGGTCTCTCGCGCTTTTCGCTCTTTTCGCTCACGACCTCGCTTCTTGCCTCGCCCGCCTTCTGCTCCAGCAGTGCATCGAACACAGGCTCGCGGTTCGCGCTGAAATCAGCCTTGCCTGCATTGATGTGCGCACCGGCCGGGATGTTCATCAGCTTGAGAATGCCTCCGTTGATCTGTTCCATACTTTGTCACCTCCTCGCGTTGAAATGATATTTCCAAACGGCTGACTGTTTTGATAGCCGGTTCGGACGGTCCTTATGCTCCGGTCATTGCTCGCTGTGTGCTGACAAATTCTTCGATCCGCTGTTCTTCGCTTTTCTGTACACCTTTATTATATGTATCCAGCTTGCGCTCGCGGAGTTTCTCAAGGGAAGCGGTCTCCTTTTTCGCCTCGACCACTTCGTTTCTTTTTTTCTCTTCTCTGTCGCGCAGGGCTTCAAGCTTTTCCGTTTCCCGCTTGATCTCCAGTTCCTGCGCCCTCAGTCCGCTCTCGTACATCAGTGCATCCAGCGCGCTGATCCCGATGAGTTTCTGGTCCCTGAACTCCTCATTATAATCTCTGTAGCGGCGCCAGACATCCTCCAGGACTTCCTCCTGCATTCGGATCTCCGCCAGGATCACACCGTGTTCGATCTTCAGGGAATCGAGCACCTGATCCTTATAACTCAGTACGGTATCCAATGAAAATTTGAATTTTTTCATTTCTTTCTACCTTACTTCAGTATCTCCGCCAGCTTGGCCAACGTCTGCTCATAAGTGAATGCTTCATTCACATCCTGTCTGAGGAAGCTGTTGATCTCATCCATTTTGGTCAGCGCGTGGTCAAGTTTTTTGTTGCTTCCCGGCTTGTATGCACCGATCGACACCAGATCAGCGTTCTTTTCATAGACGCTCATAATGTCGCGCAGCTTAGAGGCCAGTTCCTTATGCCCCTTGGAGATGATCTCCGGCATCAGACGGGAAATGCTCATTCCGATATCAATGGCCGGGTAGTGGTTTGCGTGGGCCAGAGAACGGGAGAGGACGATATGGCCGTCCAAAATACCGCGCACCGTATCGGAGATGGGCTCGTTGGTATCGTCACCTTCCACCAGCACAGTGTAGACACCGGTGATGGAGCCTTTGTTGAAATTACCGCTGCGTTCCAGCAGCTTGGGCAGTTCCGCGTAGATGGAAGGCGTATAGCCTCGGGAAACGGGGGGCTCACCCACCGCAAGACCGATCTCGCGCTGTGCCATGGCAAATCGGGTCAGGGAGTCCATCATGAGAAGCACATTGTAGCCCTGATCCCGGAAATATTCCGCGATACCGGTTGCCACACTGGGACATTTCATGCGAAGCATTGCAGGCTGATCGGATGTAGCCACCACCAGAACGGAGCGCTTCATACCCTCCTCGCCCAGATCCTTCTGCACGAATTCCAGAACTTCTCGGCCACGCTCACCTACCAGAGCGATCACATTAATGTCGGCCTTCACATTCTTGGCGATCATACCCATCAGAGTACTCTTACCGACACCGGAACCGGCGAAGATACCGATACGCTGGCCCTTGCCGATGGTCAGTAGACCGTCGATGGCCTTCACACCGAACTCCATCTTTTCACGGATGGGTGGGCGGTTCATGGGGTTGATGTAGCTGCCGCTGATACAGTGGTTGACACCGCCAATAAAGGGACCCTTGCCGTCGATGGGCTGCCCCAGCGCATTGATGATGCGGCCTCTGAGAAACTCGCCCACGCGCAGTGTCAGCTGTGCGCCGGTGTTTCTGACGAAGTTACCGGCAGAGATGCCGTTCATGTCGGAATAGGGCATCAGGAGGATGCGGTCATTTTTGAAGCCGACCACCTCCGCAGTCACCTGCCGTCCGGACTCGCCGTTGTATATACGGCAGATATCGCCCACAGCTGCGTGACCGCCGGAAGCCTCGATGGACATGCCGACGATGTTTTCAATTTTTCCAGTCAGGCTATAGGTCTCAGCATTGTAGACCTGCCGCGCCATTTGCTGAAAAACGGACATACTCTTTCACCTTAGCACACGCTGTCGTTAAAAACCAAAATTACCGAAGCTTCCGAAGCTGTTGAGATCTGTTTCTGTCTGCCGGGAGCTGTTGGAAAGCAGACCTTTGATATTTCCCAGCTGGGTGGAAGCGCTGGCATCGATGATCTCATCCGGCATTTCGATCACGAGTGTACCGGAATCATCATCTGCCATGGGAATAATACGCACACGGTCGGAAATACCGGACACCGCCGCGGTCAGCGATGCGGGCACCTGACTCATGCGCTTGGCATCACTTTCGGAGATATAAATGTGGATCCATTCACGGTGTTTACGCTTGTCGAGCGCAGCCTGCACCATGCGGCCAATGATCTCCGTGCTGCTTCTCAGGCTGATGCAGACCACCTTCTCAGCGATTGCAATGGCAAGATCCCGCAGCTCATTGACATTTTCGTCCAGCTGACGATCCAGCATCACGCCCGCCTGTTCCAGGAACTTGTCCACATCTTCCTGCATTTTGGCGGCGAACTTTTCCTGTTCCTGCCGGCCTTCTTCCAAGGCCTGCTCAACTCCCTCGCGGTAGCCGTCCTCCCTGCCGGATTCTCTGGCTTCCTCGTAGATCCGCTCCGCCTCGGCTTTCGCCTCTTCACGGGCCTTCTCAAGGATCTCCGCTGCCTGCTCTTCAGCTGCGCGGAGCATCTCCTCGATCTGAGCCGCAGTTTCATCAATTGGATCGATTTCCTGTTCCGGTTCTGTTTCCGGTTCCGGTTCACCGTTGACATCCTCCAGGACCATTCCGACTCGCTCCGCCTCGTCAGCCGCAGCTTCCGCTGCTGCAAACTCCGCCGCGAAATCGATCAGCGTCAGCGTGGTTTTCTTCTCCCCCGCCTCCGGCTGCGGACCCGAAATGTCGGGGAAGACATACGCCTCTGCCTTATTGTTGCTGGAGAAGTGCTTGAAAATATTAGGCAATGACATCGTCCTTTCCGCCCTTCAGGATAATGATCTCGTTTCTCTCTTCCAGGTTGCGGATGATATCCACAATGCGCTGCTGTGCAGCCTCCACGTCCTTGAGTCGGACGTTGCTGGTGATCTCCAGATCGTCCTTGATGCTCTGTGCCATACGGCTGGACATATTGGCGAACAGCTTGTTGGCCACTTCGTTGTTGGAAACCTTGAGTGCCAGGACCAGATCGCGGGTATCGCAATCGCGGACAAAGCGCTGGACAGAACGGTCGTCCATAGTAACGATGTCCTCGAACACGAACATTCTCTTGCGGATCTCCTCTGCCAGGTTCTGATCGCGCTCGATCAGGCCGTCGAAAATGTTCTTCTCGCTGGCACGGTCCAGGTTGTTCATGATGTCTGCCACGTAGTCGATACCGCCAACCTTAACGTTCTGACTGGTGATCATGCTGGAGAACTTCTTGCTCATCTCAGCTTCCACGATCTTGATCGCGTCAGGAGACACACTGTCGATCTTGGCAAGAGCCTCAACGACACGCACCTGCTTCTTGCCCTCGATCTGAGAGACAACGGATGCGGCCTTGGGTGCATCGATATGAGACAGAACCAGCGCAATGGTCTGGGGGCGTTCGCCCTGCAGTGCGGTGTAAAGGGATTTTACATCCGCCTTGCCCAGGAATGCGAACTGGCGGCTCTTGAGAGAGCGTGTCACCTTGCCGAGAAGCTCGGCTGCTTCCTGCTGGCCGTAGGCTTTCTCCAGAACCATTCGTGCATACTCAAGGCCGCCTTCGGTGATGGCCTTGTTGGTCATGCACATCTGATAGTATTCGTTCAGGATCTCCTCGGTCTGCTCACCGTCCAGAAAGCCCATCTGGGCAACCTCGATGGTGAGTTGCTCAACATCCTCAGGATCCATGTGCTTGTAAATCTTGGAAGCCTTCTCCGCACCCAGTGCGATGATGACCGCCGCGGCGCGCTGGGCATTGGTCATATCAGCGGTGTGCTTGTGGACCGGCTTCTTTTTGGAAGGGGGATCAACTACGGCTGCCTGTGTCATAACGGGGGTATCAGCCATCGTTCTCGCCTCCCCTCAACAGAGTCTTCACGATTTGGGCTGCGATCTCAGGACTCTCATCCGCAAAGCGGCGGATATCCTTACGCAGCGCCATACTCTTCTCGTTCTTCATTGCCATTACGTCTGCGCTGATCTCTTCCTCAGTGGGAACAGCGTTCATCATCTGCTCCAGAGCCATCTGCTGCTGCATAGCCAGCAGCTCAGCCTCTTTCTGCTTGCGCTTCTTCTTGCTGATGGAAGAAATAATGATGATCAGCAGAACAAGGATCAGCACCACACCACCCGCGATTGCGTACAGGATCCAGCTGTCGAAGGGCAGCGCGGTTCCGGGCTTCTGATCGACAGGCTCCACATAGAACAGACCTGCAAAGATGGAGATGCGGCTTGCCGCATACTCATCGGTAATGCCGGCTGCACGGGCCACATGGGACTTCAGGTTCTCGATCTGCTCAGGAGTAAGGTTTGCAGTGTTGATGCTCACAGACACCATACAGTCGGTCAGATAACCGGCGGTACGCTCTGTAAAGGTCTCGGTAGTGGGATTCTCATAGTCGATCTGACCGCTGCTGCCAATCTCGGTCTCGCTGCCGTCGGGCTCCATCTCACCTTCCACATACTCGGGAATCTCAGAGTTGGACTCGGTACCGACCTCACCGCCGACAGTCTTGTCCTCGTTGCGGATAATGTAATCGTCCCAAATCTTGGAGCCGATGATACCCTCGCCGTTAGTAGACCATTCAGGAGCATTGATCTCGGTGGAAGCCTGAGTCATACGGTTCACATCCACCGTACAGTTGACGCTGACCTTAACATTGTTGGCACCGAAGATCGGAACCAGGACCTGCATAATATTTGTACGGGTCAGGTTATTGTACTTCTCTTCCAGCTGCAGCTTCAGAGCGGAAGCATCGGTAGCAGCACTGGAAAGTCCATCACCTGCGGTATAGATATTGCCCAGAGTGTCCAGGATCTCCACAGAATCGACCTCCAGGCCCTGTACGCCGCCCGCCACCAGTGCGCGGATCGCCGCAGCCTGCTGATCGGTAAGCATCTTACCGTCACGCATGGTAACCACAACAGATGCGGAGGCATCCACCTTGTTGCTGCTGTCCAGCACATAGGAATGATCCTCGCCCTCCGCGATGTTCACCTGTGCGTCGCGGACATTTTCCAGAGTGATAATGCAGGCGCGCAGCTTCTCTTCCACAGAAATGAGCCATGCCTTCTCACGCTCGGACTGAGTGGACAGTGCGCCCACATTGTCGGTGTAGTATTCATAGGCGAAACCGGAAGTTCCGTAGCCCTGCATAATGATCTGCATCTGCAGGTTTGCCACCCGGCCCTTAGGGACCAGAATGGTGTCGCCGTTTTCCAGACGGTATTCGGTAATGCCGTTTTCCTCAAGGTAGGAAACGATGGTGGTCACATCGCCGGTATTCAGATCCGCAAACAGAACTTCATACTCATTGCCTGATGCCACAACGATCGCGATCGCCACGATCATCACCGCGACCACAACACCCAGGGCGATCCAAACCTTCTTGGAGACCTTGCCCAATATTTCCTTGACCTTTTCCCAATAGGTCTTTAACTTTTCAGTCAACTGATATCATCCTCCCGCTGCTTTGATCACTCACCTGCGTTTTAAGCGGTGATGTTCTTCAGCTCGTTGTATGCGTCCAGCGCTCTGTTGCGCAGCTGCACCAGCAGCTCAACGGCGATCTGGTTCTTGGTTGCCGCAATGGTCAGTTCCGCGGGATTGTCCAGCTGACCGGTAGCCAGCAGGTATTCCGCCTCGTTCTTGGCGGCATCGGTTTCCTTCACATAGTCGATAGCGGACTGAAAGATGGAGCCGAAGGTACCGGCTGCGTCAGAGGTGTTCTGCGCTGCTGCGGTATTTTGCGCACCGGTCAGGCCTGCAATGGATTGCAGCTTATCGATCTGAGTAATCATGTTTTAAACTCCTTTTCTCAGCGGCAGATCATCTGCCGATCTCAAGGCCCTTGGCAATCACACTCTTGAGTGTGTTGAACACGGTAACATTTGCGCTGAATGCCTGGCTGGCTGCCATGGCATCGGTCATCTCCTGCACCACATCCACATTGGGCAGTTCCACATAGCCCGCCTCGTTGGCATCGGGATGGGTGGGATCGTACACCAGCTTAAGATCGGAATCATCCTCGCGGATCTCGGTGATCTGAACACCGCCGGTGGTGGTAAAACCTGCGTTGGAGTTGCGCTGGGCGCGGGCCAGAGCAGTACGGAAATCATCACGGCCGCCCTGCGCTTCCATCACGACCACCTTGCGGCGGTACGCGCCGCCCGCCTCAGTGCGGGTAGTGGAGGAATTGGTGATATTCTCGGCGATCACATCCAGGCGGGTCTGCTGGGCAGTCATGCCGGAACCGACGATATTCAGAGAACTCAAAAACGACATACTCTTTTGCCTCCCGTTATTACTTACCGCTGATCGCTGTACGCAGCGTGTTCAGGTCGGTGGAAATGGCATTCATCACATACTGAAGCTGATAGGCATTGCGTACCAGCTCCACCATCTGTTCGGTGGTGTTTACACCGTTATCATCCAGGCGCGTACTGTCCTTGGTGGAAACCACGGTAAAGCGGGCATCTTCCAAAACACCGCGCATGCTTGCCCGGGGAGTGGCAGAGCGCATTGCATTCTCGAACTTCTCCTTCAGGCTCTCCTCAAAGGTGACGATCTTCTCCTTGTAACCGGGCGTTTCCGCATTGGCGATATTATCAGAGATCGCCGCCTGCTTCGTCCACAGGTAGTTCATCGACCGCTCCATCAGGAACATGGAATTGCTGGAAAAGTAATCCATATATTGCCGCTCCTTCCTAGTCTCATCCTCCGTGAAAAAGTATAAATACTTCACTATTTCACAGATCAATACGAGTTTTTCTTCAAAATTATTTCTGAAAGGTATTAATTTTCATATCGTAGTACCGATGTGATCATTGAACAGTTTCAAGCAGTTCTTCACACCGCGCAGGGCGAATACGGTTTTGACCGCATATGGACATAGTCCACCCCACCCTCACTTATACTAATCGATTATAACCTATGATTTGGCAAAAGTCCACATTTTTCCCCCTCTTTTTTTGTATCTCGAGTCGTTTTGTAACCTTTTGACAAAATTCGTCTGTGCTTTTTTACTAATACGCATATTGACTTTCTTTTTTGTAATCAAACTCCAATTTATTTCTTCTGCCGACATTCAGTTCAAAAACATATTGTTATTGTTTTTTGTTCCTTTTGATAACAAAAAGTCCGAAAATCAGCAAAAAAGGTGCCGCAGCATATGCTGCGGCACCTTTTTAATTTTTTCAGCGAACTGCCTTAATGGTATCCTGCAGGGTACCGTCACGATAGAGCACCTTGGCGACCACTCGGTCACTGAGTTCGATCTCCTTGGGCACACCTGCGATCTCCTCAGCCATGCGTTTGAGATCCTCAATTTCGCACACAGGAAGCTTGGCTTTGATCAGCGCTTCCTTCAGCTCCTGATTTTTGCCGTTCTTGGTGTTCACGGCAATACCGCGCTGTGTCACCACCACATCGATGGTTCTGCCGGGGGTGGACACGCACAGGCAGCGATCCACCACCAGAGGCAGACGGGCGCGGGTGAGAGGCGCAATGATGATGGCCAGTTTGGCGCCTGCCGCAGTATCACTGTGACCGCCGCTGCCGCCCATAATGAAGCCGTTGGAATCCGTATGGACATTAACGTTAAAGTCAGTATCCACCTGAGTGGCGCCCAGCAGCACCACATCCAGGCTGTCTACGGCAGCGCTGGCACCGCTGACACCGGCATACTGGGTCGCGCTGACTTCCTGATGGTTGGGGTTGGTGCGAATGGACTCCACAGCCTTCAAATCAAAGCACTGCACATCGATCAGTGCCTTGAAAAGACCGGCTTCCAGCATTTCCACCATGTAACCGGTGATGCCGCCCATACCGAAGCTGCCCTTGATGCCCTTTTCCAGCATCATTTCCTTCACATACTTGGCAGCAGCCAAAGTGGCGCCGCCCGCACCGGTCTGGAAGGAGAAACCATCCTTCAGAAGGCCGGATGCCTCGATCACGCGAGCTGCATAGCTTGCCATCTTGAGACCCACAGGATCACGGGTGATCTTGGTGGTTCCGGACACGATGCCGGCGGGATCTCCGATCTGATCGACCTCCACAACGCAGTCCACATACACCTCAGGAATGGAGAAGCCCGCCAGAGGATACTCCACCAGATTGTCGGTAATAACGACCACCTTCTCCGCATTCATAGCATCAGCAAAGGCGTAACCAATGGAGCCGCAGGCGCTCTTGCCGATCTTTCCGGTGCAGTTGCCCATGCAGTCGGCGGTAGGCGCAGCGATAAATGCCACATCGATTTTGGAAGTGCCCTTCTCCATGTCGGAGGGGCGTCCGCCGTGGCTGCGGAAGATCACAGGCTTTTCCATGACACCGCGGGAAATCGCGCTGCCAACCTTACCGCCCATGTAATTACACTCAATACCGGTAACTGTGCCGTTCTTGATATGGCCGAGAATGGGCTCATGAACGTCAAATACGGAACTTGCGTTCACCGTGAGATCCTTGAAACCCATCTGCGCAACGGTATCCAGCACCATGTTGAGCACAAAGTCGCCGTTTCTCATATGGTGGTGGAAGGAGATGGTCATACCGTCCTTCAGACCGCATTTTTCAACCGCTTCACGAATAGAAGCAACCAGCTTACTCATGGTCCGCACCTCCAAACATAGCTTTTTCCATTTCCACGACCTGCTGAGCGCGGGCAACAATGGGTGCATCGATCATCTTGCCTCGCAGCGCCACAACGCCCTTACCCTGCTCCTTGGCGATGCGGATCGTCTCCAGCACCTCGTGGGCATAGTCGATCTCAGCCTGCGTGGGGCTGAACACCTCGTTGATTCCCTCCACATGGCGGGGAGAGATGGATGCCTTGCCGGTGAAACCAAGGGACTTAGCGAAGCGGGCATCCTCGTAAAGCCCCTCACTGTCCTCCACATCGGTGAAGGGGGTATCGTACACATCCACGCCGCAGGCGCGGGCAGCACAGACCATACGGGAGCGGGCATAGAAGATCTCTGTACCCTCCTTGGTGCGCTTACAGCGAAGATCTGCCGTCAGATCCTCGGCGCCCAGGAAAATAGCCGCCACGCGCTTGTCGGCGCCGGCGATCTGGAAAGCGTTTTCCACACCCAAAGCAGTTTCGATCAGAGGAATCAGTTTCACGGTATTGCGCTCAAAACCGCACTTTTCCTCGATCTCAGCAATATATTCAGACACAATGCGCACATCCTCCGCGCATCCCACCTTGGTGGGCATGATCATGGAGGGGCGCAGAGGGATGACCTCGTCCAGATCCTTTTTCCAGAAATCGGTCTCCACGGGATTGATACGGATAATGACCTCGCAGCCCTTATACTGCAGAGCCTTCAGGGCATTGCGGACCAGAATGCGGGCGCTGTCCTTCTCGGAGGGCGCAACAGCATCCTCCAGATCGAGGATAATGGCATCGGAGCCAAGCACATCGGCATTCATCAAAAGGTTGGGGGAATTGCCGGGAATAAACAGCATGGATCTTCTCATGTTACTTCTCCCCTCCTGCTCTTCTCACAGCGGTCTCCACTCTTGCGCGGATGGTGCAGTCAATGGCACCCTTGTCCTGCACAGAAACGCGGCCGCTCTTCACACCCAATTCCTCTAGAACAGAGAGAATGGTGGCGCGGATCTCCTCGCCGAACTGATTCAGTACGACGGATTCAATGTGGAGCTCCAGCTTCTCGCAGGGCTCGACCTCCACATAGATGTCGCTGGACTCCAGGGTTCCTGCGACAGCAATGGATGTAATATTCATATCGTTTCTCCTTGAAACATCGCAGAGATTGCGTATTTTTTCGGTTTTTAGAAAATGTTGCGGATCTTGTCAATATCGTCGCCGAACTTGACCTCGCCGCTCTGTCCGACCAGACCCACCAGAAGGTATCGCCCCGAGATAGGATCAAACGGCATTTCCTTCATGATCGTAAAGCCCTCGATCTCTCCGGTGCGGCGAACATGGTTGCGCGGCGCGGTGCAGTAATACTCTACATCACCGATCTTGATGTGGCCGTCATCAAAGAAAGATACCGGCAGATCCTTGGCGATATCCGCCTTCACCAGATCCTCCAGTTCCTGTGGCGTGAGCTTGGGTTTTTCCCGGAAACCGAGAACGAAGCCGTTCTTAACATCGGAGTGTTCGCAGTCACCGTAGTAATCATCCTGCAAATAATAACCAACCAGATCCTCCGCGGTATGCACCATTTTGCGGTATTTGATGGTGCGGAATGCAATGTCGGCAATATCCTGCGGGAAGGGGCCAAACATACTGGGGCGGGTGACCATGACCTCCGCGCCGATACCCACGATCAAATCGGCGTTGATGCACATATCGCTGTCCGGCATTTTGAGGTGCGGATACAGTAAATCAAAATGCTCCACGATGACACGCTTACCCTTTTTCAGCGCACCGGTCACCGCGGCAACGATCTGACTCATCTGAGTAAAGCCCTGTTCAAACCGGATGTCAATATGGTAGGTATGAGGCGTAGCGAACAGGCTCATACCGCTCTTGGCAAGGCCGCCCAGCGAACCCATGGCAAGAGGATCGTCGATCATATCCATAATAGGCAGAGGGCGGATGTTTACGCCCTCATCGTCGTTGGTCAGCTCCAGACCGGGAAACATGCCCTTGACCACCACGCTCTTACCACTGCCCGCGTCACCGATGATACCGATGAGCTGATCCTCGGGCTGCAGGTACTGCTGCGCGATCTGACGGCCCAGCGCAAACATACGGGTATTGCCGCGGGGAGCGAAAAACACACTGTACAGATGGGTGGCGCTGGCATATTGGGATTTCTGATTAGCCATATGTCATCCTCCTTTGTGGAAAATAAAGGCAAAGGGAGCGTTGCATGGTGCAACGCTCCCGGAAAAAGACTCTTAGCAGTTCTTAGCCTTGCGCAGAGCGATCACGCGGTTCATTTCGTTGTAGACGATCATGAAGCCCTCGTCCACACCCATACCGGGCTTAGCCAGGATCTGATCGGGCTTGGTAGCCATTGCGCACTGCACGCAGACCTGGCAGGAACGGTCGGTCTCGTTGCAGGTACCGCCCTGGTATGCGCCGAAGCCGCGCTCCTTGCAGTACAGGACAGCCTCGATGGTGTTGTTCACGCCGCCCAGGTCAGGAGTCTTGATCTGAGCCATGTGACCGGCCTTATTGTCGCAGAAGTAGATGACATCCTCGAGGGTGTTGCACCACTCGTCAGCAACCAGCTCAACATTGATGCCGCGGCGGTCCAGCTCCTCGCGCAGACCCTTCAGGCACAGCATCTGCTTCTCGCGCTCACCGGCATCCATGGGACCCTCAATGCGCAGGTGGAAGGGCTTTGCAGTCTCCTCCAGCTCAGCCAGATAGTCAGCCATAGCAACGAAGTTGTCATCACCGAAGGCCTGACCGATAGTACCGTACACGTCGATGTGCAGAACAGGTGCATAGCTCTCATCGGCGCGCAGCTTGATGATGCGGTCACGCAGCCATGCAACATACTCCTTCAGGATCTTACCGTCGCGGCCCAGCTTGGTCTCAACGTTGTTGATGAGAGCGTGGGGCAGGATGGCAGCGCCCTTCAGGATCATCTTGTCGGCATTCTCATAGCGGTTGTCGCCGGACTGGGTGAACACGGGGATGGGCTCCTCGGAAACGGTAGTGCCGTACTCGTCAGCAACGACCTCGCACATCTGGCGCTTGGTTGCCTTGGCAACTGCGTCCAGAATAGCCTGGGAAACGCCGTAGCGGATAGCGGTGTGCAGCTTCTTGCCGTCCACCTCAATAGCTTCCATCATGCGGGTGAGCTCGCGGAAGTTGTCGGCATCCTTACCCACCAGAGCGGGCTTGATGTACTGCTCGATCACAGGAATGAAATCCTTTGCCAGGAACAGAGGATCACGGCCGCCTGCACCGGAGTACTGAACAGCAGCGCAATCGCCCCATGCCACCTGACCATCCTCCAGGATGATCATGACGGAGATGGACTCACCGGCCATACGGATGGAGGTGAAGCCGGGGGTCATGGGCTCGCCCACATAAGCGGCACCGTCGGAAACTGCGCCGGCCTTGATAGCCTTCTGATCGTCGAAATAGAAGCCGGTACGACCGGGAGCGCAAACAATGTTAGTGATTTTCATGGTAAATCTCCCTTATTTTCAAGATAAATTGTTTTGAAATTATCTCTCTTTCCACACCGGCGCACAGCCGGTGCGGAAAGGGTGCTGCGTAAATCAGGGGTGACCGACGAGACGGCCCTTGCCAATGGCGTACACATCGTTAATGACCATCTGGAAGGAGACTTCACGGCCTTCTGCCTTGGCACGTTCAGCCAGCTTCTCGCGGTGGAACTTCTTCAGATCCTCGGTGAAGGGCAGGTTGCCGACCTCCAGAATACGGACTGCACCGTCATTGTCACGGGCAGGCAGCATCACGCCGGCATTGCACTTTGCGGGACCGAAGGGAATATCGATGACACCGGCATTGATACCGGCGATGGCGCCCAGGATGATATCGCCGTTGCCCAGCAGGATGCAGCGATCCAGGATGCAGCGGGTCTCTTCCTTGATGATGCGCTTCTCGGCCTCGACCTGAGGACCGGAGAAGGACTGGTCGCACAGCATGCTGGTCAGCTGCTTGGTAGCGCGCAGACCCTGTGCGTTTGCCTCCTTGGTGGGAACACCGGCAGCCTCATGGGGAGTCTTGACGATGACCTTGGTAGCCTTTGCCAGAGTGGCAGTGGCTGCACCCCAGGAGATAACGCCGAATGCCTTTGCCTCATCGGCAGGGAAGCCGCCCATCCACTGATGGAAGACGGTGGTGACATTCACATCGCTATAACCGTAGCGGCGCAGATACTCCTCGGTCAGCTCCTCCAGAGTGCGGATAGCGGCAACGTCCTGCACCAGGTTGCCCAGCTGACCGTAACCGACAGTGATGTTCTTGACACCCTGCTCGGCAGCCACCAGAGCCTCAATAATAGCAACAGCGTGGGAAATGCAGGGAGGCACCAGCGTGCCGGTCAGAGGACCGTAGGGCTCACGGTTGATGGAGACACCTGCCTCCTCATAGATACCGGTGAGGCGGTCAACATACTGCCAATCGCGCATGGTCTGCTCGATGGGAATATTCTTTGCGTAGGGGATGTTGTAGGAGATACCGCCGCCCTCATAGGAGGTGAAGCCGCCGGCATAGGTGATCTCGGTCAGCAGGCGGGCATCGGGGGTACCGTGGCGAACCTGAACAGGAATGTTCACAGCCTCGATGACCTGGCGGCAGCCCTGAACACCGTGGTTAACAGCGGGGAAGCCGTTCAGGAAGGGACGGAAGGTGCCGTTAGCCATACCTTCCTTCTCGCGGCGAATACCCTCAGCGCAGTTCTGATACTGGTTCTGGCGGGTATAAGAGTCGATGGTGGAGGCCAGCAGGTCAGCTTCACCCTCGTTCTGCAGGTGCTGCAGCAGCTCAATGTGGTTCTCGATAAGGCCCACACCGGCGCGGGGCTGGATCAGGGTCACACCCTCAGCCTTGGCCTTGAGCAGCTTCTTGGAGAAGCTCTTGTGCTCGGGAATAGACTTCTGATAGTCGATGCCGGCCTGCAGATCTACTGCATCCTTGCCGGTCTCCCAGGTGGAGAGGATCTCTTCACGGATCTTATAAAATTCGTCGTCAGACAGCTTTTTGTTCTTGATCTCAAATTCCATCTTTTTTTAACTCCCTTTTCATAATTCTAAGCGCGGTGTCGGGATATACGGTGCTCAAAAGGCCCATTGCGGCCAGGATATACTTGCGGTCCACCAGGACCTCAGCTTCGCGGGGTTTCAGCACAAAAGCATCGGTGGGGTCATAATAGGCGTGGGCTGCGATAGCTGCGGTACGCTTGGTATGGATCAGTGCGCCGCCGGTAACGATCACATTCTTTACCGCGGTCAGATCCTTACCAACCTGCATGTAGCTGATGCCGATGGGGCTATAGTGCTCCTCCAGCCGTCCCACATGGCGTTTTACCGCCGTTTCGATGGCAATGGATGCCAGCGCGAAGTCAAGCCGCTCCATCTCCTCGTTCTGAGGCACTTCATCTGTGTGGATGCTGAGATGCTCAACAAGCTCTTTACAGCGGTCCTCATCGATACCGGAGAGTTCCGCCACCTCGGCGATACCGCCCGCGTCCACAATGCCGTGGATACTGTAGCGCATACCGATATCGCCCTCCACAGTGCGCTTGGCGTACTCCTCGCGAAGGCCGCGCAGCGTGGTCATACCCTTAGTGGGCAATCCCTGAGACATGGAGTAGATATCGGTGGTAGCACCACCCAGATCAACGCCCAGCAGATCACCGATGCCCTCTTCCTTCTTGGTGCCCTTGGCAAGAAGCTTCATAGCCTCCAGCATAGCGGCAGGGGTCGGCATCAGGATACCCTCGATCAGCGCCTGAGCATTGCTCAGACCCTTTGCCTGCACGATCTGTTCCAGGAAAATGGCACGGATCTTTTCCTGTACAGGTCCCACATTGGGGGTGTCCAGCTTGGGCATGACATTTTCACAGATAAAGGTCTGCTTATCCTTCAGGATCTCCGCACACTGATCGGCGCAGACACGGTTGCCTGCGATGATAATGGGAAAATTCCTTGTGGATTTCGAGAGCGTCTCGGCATTGCCGAGAATGTTCTCCTTGTTGCCGCCATCCGTTCCGCCGGTAAGCAGGCAGATATCAGGGTTGATCTCGTCGATCTCCCGGAGATCACCTGCGGTAAGCTCATAGGAATAGGTTTTGATGACCTTGGCTCCCGCACCCAGCGAGGCCTGACGGGCCGCCTTGGCGGTGAGCTCAGGCACAAGACCGATGGCTACCATACGAAGACCGCCGGCGGCGCTGGAGCAGGCATACTGCTCTGCGAATTCCACATCACCGATCTTCTCACGCAGGATACGGACCGCATTGCGAAGTCCATCCATAATGTCTGTTTCAATGGTGGTAAAGCTCTGGGCAGTACCCAGGATCTCCTCACCGTCCACATCCACAGCAGTCACTTTGGTATAGGTACTGCCAAAATCGATCAACAGTACAGCTTTCATATGTACTCGCCTTCTTACTCAGTTGAGACCCAGGTCTTCCTTCAGACAATCGATGTCCACCTGAGGATCGGTGCCGGGGCCGAATGCGCGGTCAAAGCCCAGTGCCTTATAGCGGCGCACGATCTCCTCCTCGGGAACCTTACCGACGACCAGGTTGCCGCCGGCATAGAGCAGGATGCCCTTCAGGCCGGCCTCATCGCACTTCTCGCGCATGCCGGTGCAGTCGATCTCGCCCTGACCGTACAGGGAGGAGACGAGGATCGCGTCAGCGCCGGTCTCAACGGCAGCCTGAATGAACTCCTCCTGAGGGACCAGAACGCCGAGGTTGGTGACCTCGAAACCGGCATCCACCAGAGCCTTGTTCAGAATGGTGTTGCCCACTGCGTGGACGTCGGCGCCGATAACGCCGATGACCAGTTTTTTCTTTTCCATTTTTCTTCTCCTGTTATTATCTTAATTTTTAATTGTTCACGGAATTCAGGTATTCTTTTCTGCCCTCTTCGTAGAGGTTGCGTCCCTCGCAGTCGATGATAACGAATGCGGGGAGATCCTCCACCTCAAGACGGCGCAGCGCTTCCGCGCCCAGATCCTCGTAAGCCACGAT
>JAZLEB010000047.1:0-7488 GCA_045615065.1 Candidatus Pelethomonas sp.
GCCGGTGAGCACATATAGGGGTATAGCTCAGCTGGTAGAGCAGCGGTCTCCAAAACCGCGTGCCGAGGGTTCGAATCCTTCTGCCCCTGCCACTTGTTTGAATCAGCTTCGCTGTTTCGATATAGATCCCATATGGCCCAGTAGTTCAGTTGGTTAGAACGCCAGCCTGTCACGCTGGAGGTCGACGGTTCGAGCCCGTTCTGGGTCGCCATGTTAACAGTAAGGCGAGAGCCTTTTTGTATAAAAGCGGCGCATGCCGCACAGATGCTGCTATAGCTCAGTCGGTAGAGCGCATCCTTGGTAAGGATGAGGTCACCAGTTCAAATCTGGTTAGCAGCTCCAAAAATTCCGAGTTTCGAAAGAAATTCGGGATTTTTTATATTTAAAAGTTATTGAATTTTGGGGTCAATTTTTCGAAAAGCTCTGATAAGAGCTTGAAAGAGTTCGCAGATAGGGAAAGGCTTCGCTTTGTGAAGGATCTCGTGCTTGAGTTTGCATAGAGGTTGAAATTTGGTTTGACCACATAAATACCACAGAGAAAATTGTTTTTGACCACATCTTGATTTGAAATGTGTAAAGCCGTGGAGTTCCGAATGGAGCTCCACGGCTCTTTCTTTGGTTACAGCGGCGCATTTGGTGAGGGTGGTTATGTACTTGTGGTTTGCTCAGTAGCCGCTTCTTTCGGCATCTGCCTTGGTGCGGTGAACGGTTCCGGCAGGATGGTGAGGCGGTGCGTAGATGGAGGAAAGTTTTAAGGGATCATGGCCGATGTTGATGATGTTATGCCATGTGCCGCAGGGGACAAAAATACCGTCACCCTCGCAAAGCTTAACCTGCGTGTTCAGACAATCCTTATCGTTGCCCATGCGAACCAGAGCAACACCTGCTTCCACGCGAATGAATTGGTCTGTGTCCGGGTGAACCTCCAAACCGATATCTCCGCAGGAGGGAATACACATGAGAGTCATTTGCAGATTCGTTCCAGTCCAGAAGGCCGTGCGGAAATTCTGATTGTGCTTGGCGGCACACATGATGTTCGCCGAGATTGGCCGAGGACCATGATCGGTGCTGCCTGTACTGTGGTTATGCCCCTCAAAATGATATGTATCCATAGATCTCTCCTTTCGCTTGCTGATACAGGATATGTAAATGGCTGAGGAGAGGTGAAGAACAGGAGCCTGCACACAAAAGAGCAGGCTCCTTATACAGTTTACTAGGGAATCATTTTCCTTGCTTCCGCGATCTCCGCATTTACCTCCCGAATCATCTCCTTGAGCATTGCTTCGCATTCCTCCAGCGAGTGTGCGTAGATATTCCGGGGATGTTTCTTGCCGTCGGGCCAGATGGGAGAGTATCGGCCCTCCCAGAGGTTCTCGTTGATCTGGCTGACACAGCCAGTTCCCGGTCTGCGCCGCTGTGTTTTGACCGGGGTGAAATCCCGACGGAGAGCATCTTCCTTGATTTCCGGTTCGGAAGATTCGGCTTTAGCAATTCCCTTGTCGATTTTCATGGCGGCGCTTTTCTGCATATCTCCGGTAATGTGCGTGTAGACATTCAGCGTTGTGCTGGAGGATGTATGCCCGATGATGGTGGAGAGCGTCTTGAGATCCATGCCATGCTCCAACGAGAGCGTCACGAAAGTATGGCGGAGATCGTGAAATCTGATTCGATTACAGCCTGCCCTCTCCAGTATCACCTGCAGCCGTTTCCGCACATGACAGGGATCGATGGGCTGCTCCGGCTTGAGACGGGAGGGAAACATCAGAGGGGAGAAGATGTTCTTCCGGTACTCCGCAAGGATATCCACCATGTCGGAAGGGAGAATCACTGTACGCACTGCAGCGTTGGTCTTGGGTGGGCCGATGATGAGCTTCCCGCCTGCGGGTGTGACCTGTTTGTCGATGCGAAGCTCCCCGGTCTTGAAGTTCAGGTCATTCCATGTGAGAGCCAGAAGCTCCCCACGGCGCAGTCCTGTGGTCAGTTCCAGAAGGAAGAGTTCATACATTCCTTCCTCCTTTGCCTGCATGAGAAACCGCTGCAGGTCTTCCTTGGCGAGAATTTTCATCTCAGCGGCGGTGTTCTGCGGGAGTTTGCATCCGGCTGCGGGATTGCGCTTTAAGAGACCTTCTTCCACTGCCTTGTCCAGTGCCATGCGGCACATCATGTAGCAGCCCCGCACCGAGCTGACAGCCATTTCGCTCCCTGCCTTGTCCGTACCGTTCAGCCGACCGGACTGCTTCATATCATTGAGAAACTTCTGGAAGGTGGCTTGATCCAGCTTGCGGAGCGGGATCGTGCCGAGCCGGGGCGTAACATGATTGTAGATCCAGTTCTCGTATTTGTCCTGCGTTGTGGGGCGGACCCGTGGCTTGGAGTGGTTCTGATACCAGTAGTCCAGCCAGTCGCCAAAGCAGATATCTGCCCGAACGGTCTGTGGTTTTGGTCTGGAAATGCCCTGTTGCAGTTCCTTTAGCTTCTGCACGCATTCCCGCCGTGTTTTGGCGAGGACATTTTTCGTTTTGGGTAGCCCCTTCTCATCGTACCCGACAACATGACGGCCTTCCCAGCGGCCATCTTTTCGGAGACGAACGGTTCCCTGACCGCTTTTTCGTTTCTTTCCCATGCGGTTCCCTCCTAGACTATAAGATCCTTCATAAACCCGCCCACGATCTCCGACGCTTTGCGGTGCATATCAGTTGTCACGTGCGTATAAGTATCGATGGTGAAAGAAGGTTTCGTGTGTCCCAGAATTCCGGAGAGCGTTCGGGCATCCACGCCGCTAGTGAGGGCATGGGTGGCGAAGGTGTGACGAAGATCGTGGAAGCGGATGTCCGGCAGTCCTGCTTCTTTCAGCAGACTTTTCAGTCGTGCATAGCCACGGGTGGGATGAATCGGCTGTTCTGGTTGGAGCGGGTTGGGGAAGATCCATTGGGAGATGGATTTCTTCTTGCGCTCCCGCAGGAGCTGCGCTGTGCTTGGCGGGAGCTGGATGATTCTCCGGCTGGTGTTGGTCTTCGTTTCACCGATCTCCATGCCACCGGAGCGGACGCTCAATGTTCGGCGGATGGAGAGCGTTCCTTTCTTCTCGTCGAAGTCACTCCACATGAGCCCACACAGCTCGCCCCGCCGCAGTCCGGTGGTGACATCCAGATAGAAGAAGTCGTGCCAGATGGGATCTGTCTTGATGACCTCCATGAACTGCTCCAGCGCTTCCTCGTTGAGGATCCGTTTGGGGGCGGGAGTGATTTTGGGAAGGGTAACACCGTTTGTTGGGTTCTTTACGGTGAGCTGCCGCTGGACGGCGACATCCATCGCTTGATGGAGCACTCCGTGGATGTGGCGAAGCGAAGCGGGGGAGAGGGTGCGGCCATGTTCGGAATGCTCATTCTTGCGTCCGTTTGCCAGCATCTCTCCGTAGAACTTCTGCACATCTGCGGTGGTGATTTTGCAGACCTGCTTGTTTCCAAGCTGGGGATTGATGTAGTTGTCGATGTAGCGCCGGTAGTTTTGCAGCGTGGAAGGGCGCACGGAGACGGCGGCGTATTCGTTCAGCCAGATGTTCAGCCACGCGGAGAGCTTCATGCGGCAGTCTTCGCTCAGCTCGGCACCGTCGTGTTCATCGATGCTCTTGTGCAGCTTCTCAAGAAGTTCTTTCTGCGTCCTGGCAGACACATAATGGAAGATGGAATCGCCGTTTTCCTTGTGACCGACCACGATGCGGCCTTCCCATCGTCCGTCCTCACGCTTTCTCACCATGCCGTCACCGGATGGTCTTCGTTTTGCCATGAGATCACCTCCTGAAGGTTTCTTCTTTGTTTCAGCGGCGCAGTTTTTGTGCTGCCTTTGTAGCAAACACAAATACCATAACTTGCGCAGGAAAGCTATCACAATTCTGAGAAAGAAATTAGATTTTTACATCGTCGGACCGTAATCGGGATGGTCATCCTCCTTGTGACCCAGAGCGATGCGCTTGTTCTGCATTTCTGCCCACCGCTTGCGGTCGATCTGAATCCCTCCGGGACGGGATTGGGGAAGCGAGTTGTCACGGAAGATGCGGCTCATGTGGTGGAAGATCCGATTCACGGCACAGAAGACAGACAGGGGAGTAACGGAATCCTTTCGCTCAATCAATGCTGACGCATACGGATGCCTTTGCTTGGCTGATTCGCTGAGCCAGTAGAGTCCTTGTGACCTATTCTGTGCTACGCCGATACCTTCGAGATACATTTTCCCGAGCATATACTGAGCATATTGGTTCCCCTGTTTTGCGGACTGTGTGAACCAGTCCAGAGCTTTGCCTGAATCCTTCTCCACATTTTCGCCTTTCAGATATTCCTTACCCAGACGATACGCGGCGAAGGAATGACAGCCCTTTGCGGCTTGCTCCAGCCATTGCATTCCCAGCTCTGCATTGTGAACTTCGATGTCATCGGAGAGATAGAGCTTACCGAGAGCATACTGCGCCGCGGCTAACCCCTGCTGTGCCGCATCCCTCAGAGCAAACCTTGCAAATTCAGAGTTGGGAATCAGAGGGTCGCCGTCACGGTACAGTTTTCCGATGCAATATTGTGCATTTGGATTACCACTTTCAGCAAGACGTTTCATATCATCCACGGCATCGGTTCGATCATCCAACTCCATACTTTCATCACGAATGCTTTCAAGGATCTCCCAGTATTCATACGGTGCGTTTGTAAATTCATCCGGCTCGTCCGTTCCGGTGATGGCTCTGTCTTCGAAAGTAATTTTCCCGAGTCGGAGATTTTCCGCTTCGCGGATGATGGCGTTCTTGATTTGGCGGAACTCTTTCTGCTGAGACAAAGGAACGCGCTCCTGCGGCTTGTCGTGGTAGTAGCTGTCCACCTCGCCTTGGAGCTTCAACCAATTTTCATAGCATTCCCGAACGATGGGAAGACGCTCCATCTGGTCAACGATTTTGTCCACCAGAGCCTTCTGCGGTTTGGGGAGATACCCGTAGGACTTCTTACCCGTCACCGTTTCAAGCTGTTGAGCCAATTCCCGCACGAGCTGCTCCGCTTTGGGATGGTCGCAGAGACCTTTCTCCATCGCTCGTGCCAGTTCCAGCATTGACCGCCTTGCTTGCTGTACCAGTTCGTCACGGGACTGAGACTTCTGCTCGTAGAGGTGAAGCATCTCGTCGTGAAAGATATCATTGGTGAAAACGGATTTGATCTGACGGATGCCGTCCCTGGAGAGATACGCTTGTCCGGGCTTCCCCGACCAAGCCATCATGTGGATATGGGGATGCTCACCCTCATCGTGGAACGCAGCATACCAACGGAAATCATTCGGCGGAATCTTCATCGCTTCCGCGATATCGTTGCGGTGCGTTTTCAGAAGATCTCGCCACGCGGCGGCATTATCGAAGCCGAGCCGGGCAGCATCCTCACGCTTGAGGGAGATGATATGTGTCCACACATTTCCGTTGTAGTGTTCTAACTCACGCATGGTTGCATCAAGATCCACGGTTTCGTCATCGCTGAACAGGCCGTGGGAGCCGACTCGTTCCGCTCGGGGACGAGTAGCAATGTACTTCATGTATTGATCCGACTGCTGAACGGAATCCCAGTTGGACTCCAAGGCCAGAGAGATGAATCTCGATGCGTTGACCTTGGTAGGCTTCGAGATGTAGTCCTCGTACTCATAGAAGGATTTCGTGTCGGGGAAATCCTTTGCGAGTTTTCGGACGAGCTGCTCTTGCTTTCTGGTGGGAGGCCGGTCATCCGGGATGATCTCAACTCGTTCTCGCGTTGCGATGTACTTGAGGTAACCGGAAGCGCCGCCGCTGTTTTTGATGTAGGGACTTTTGAGGATCAGCTTTGCCATTCGTCATCATCCCAATCTTGACCATCGTAAGCTCTCGCGCATTTTTCGAGCGAGACACGACCGTTGGTGGCCTTCACATTCCTTACGCTTTGTGTTCTGCGTTTTTCCAAATCGTTCTGACTGAACTGATATGACTGTGCGATGATCCTCACGAGCATATCCAGTTCCACCGCGTGATTGAAAGTCACGGCCGAAAGCTTTTTCTCCAGCAGACCAAGCCGTCCCTCTATGGCGGAGAGGACAGCTTTGGGGAGGAGTTGGTTGTCGCTGTTCAGCGCGAGGTAGTCTGCGTAAAAATTCACCGCCTTTTCGATGAATTCGTTCTTGCTCCGGCAGTTGCTTGCCTTGTGCCATTGCTCGATTTTCTGCGCGGTTTCCGCCCGCATTCTGAGAGCGAGACGGTTTCTGTCATTACCCATAAAACCTCCATTCCGGCGGCGTGACGCCGCCTAAAAGCTTTGATTTGTGGGGTCTGCGGGAATGCAGTCCCCACATTGCTGTGAAACTTCCGAAATAGACCCCATAGTATGTGACCTGAAAAACCTCCGGAAACTGCCCGCACTGCGGGCAGACGTGCACCTACCGACGGCGGTTACGACATCTTTTCTTTATCCTGCTTCGCCTTTCGTCCGAAATCTGCGTTCCAAACGGGGGCGAAATACGCCCTCTATTCTGCGGTGGTGTCCATGCCTTGCCTTGGCGGAAAAGCCGCACACAGGCGCTCACAGGGCGAAACACGGGGCTATTTCATGCGCTCTGCTCAGTGCTCGGCGGGGTGTATTCGATGCCCAGTTTTTCAGCTTTCTTGCGTACTTTGTACTGTTCGGTGGAGCGTTCCAACTCTGCCATCTGGCGTTGGTGGTGAAGCTCCACGGCGTTCTGGATCGGGAGAATGGTGTACATGAGATTTCCGTTGAGCTTGAGGCCCTTGCGGGAAATGATGGAGGTGCGCTCTGTGCTGATGAGACCATGCTCCTCCAGCAGGCGAACATATTTGCTGACGGTGTTTGCGCAGAGACCGCAGTGTTTGCCGATGGTTGTGTAGCTGGGGTAGCACTGAAATGATTTTCGGTCTTCGATGGACATGAGGTAAGCATAGATAACGATCTCGGTCGGGTGCAGTCCGAGATAAAAGATCTCGTTAGGGAGGGGAAAGAAATTCTTGCGTAGTCTCATTTCTTCGCCCCCTTGGTGTTGTCCGAGATCCACTGCCGGAGTTCTTCCTTGGGAATGACAATGCGCTTTCCGATTCGCAGAGAGGGGAAGCCGGGTTCCTGGATCAGCTCGTACACACTGGAGTGGGACACTCCCAGCAGATCCGCAAGCTGAGTTGTGTTCAGCAGAAGGGGCAGCTCGTCGTAGTTGGTGAAGACAGATTTTTTCATTTGGTGATCCTCCTTGGTGCGTGGTGATGGCAGTAATATTCAGTTGTCGAGGTGCGAGAGAGCTTGGGTATCACATCCTTTCTGAGAGATTTTGAAAATGAAAAAGGGTAGGCATCAACCGCGGGATGCGTTTTGCATTCCGCTGATTGACACCTACCCTTGTTTCCCGTATTCACTGACGGGAGGATGATGATCCTCTCATTATTAACTTTATGCGCTCACTGTTCCGAGCAGAGGAATAGCAGTCGGACGGTAC
>JAZLEB010000048.1:0-27365 GCA_045615065.1 Candidatus Pelethomonas sp.
CCTCTGACGAGGGAGGTGGGTCGCCGCAGGCGACTCGGTGGGAGAGATACACTGCAGTTCTTGTTTTCTCTCCCTCAGTCAGCCTTTGGCTGACAGCTCCCTCGTCAGAGGGAGCCTTGCGTACTGTGGTGCAACCTCCCCGATAAACTCCAATTTAAAAGTTATGTTACAATCAATATTTACTTGCTTCAGTGGATCAGCAGCAGAGTGCCGCATTGCGGCTTGGAGCAAAAAAAGAAACGACAGATTTCGTCAGAAATCTGTCGTTTCTTTGGTGACCCGTCGGGGATTCGAACCCCGGACCCACTGCTTAAAAGGCAGTTGCTCTGCCGACTGAGCTAACGGATCATATGGCTGGGATGGCTGGACTCGAACCAGCGAGTGCGGGAGTCAAAGTCCCGTGCCTTACCGCTTGGCGACACCCCAATATGGTCGAGTCAAAAATGAAAAAAACAAGGGATTGGGATTATATCCCAATCCCTTGCGAATCTGGGGTGGGTAATGGGACTCGAACCCACGACACCCGGAACCACAATCCGGTGCTCTAACCAACTGAGCTATACCCACCAGATATACGGGACTCCCCGTAAGGAAAAATGGCACGCCAGAAGGGACTCGAACCCCTGGCCTACTGCTTAGAAGGCAGTTGCTCTATCCAACTGAGCTACTGGCGCATATTGGAGCGGGTGACGAGAATCGAACTCGCATCCCCAGCTTGGAAGGCTGGTGCCCTGACCATTGTGCTACACCCGCATTCTTAGCCGACGGCCAGACGTCACCGCAACAATCGTCAGCTTTGATATCTTAACATGGTTATAGCTGTTTGTCAATAGTTTTTTTCGTATTTCTGAAACTGATTCCAAACAAAATTTTCTTGCGTGGCGATGGCATTTATGCTACAATAATTTGCAGACATTTTGTCCTGCACCTGAATATAGGCAGCGGTATCGAAGTGGTCATAACGGGGCTGACTCGAAATCAGTTTGGGAGCAATCCCACGTGGGTTCGAATCCCACCCGCTGCGCCAAAGAAGAACGAACATTTGTCTGTCGGATGAATGTTCGTTCTTTTCTCGAATAGAGGTGCAGAGCATCCTTTGAGAAAAACACTTGAAAAAACAATCTAGCCGGGAGGTAAAAGATGGACTTAGGCAAGGTGAGAATAGAATACACAGAAAACGGGAATACGATTCAGGTTTATAATTCCCCCAATGTGTGCTCTCTTGTTATCAACGGCAAGGTCGCCGATCAGTATTCGAGTTTGGTGGCATCGCGTTTTTCCTTGAAAGGCGAGATTGACTCTGCCGGTCAAAAGCTTGCAGTGGAAGCCAAAATGGGCTTTTTCTACATGAGACTTTTTTGCAATGGCGGCCTTGTTGCTAAAAAATTCATGGCATTTGGTTGATTGTGTTCAGTTGGTAGTTCTATGCTTTCGGTCATTTTGGCGGATAAGGCTTGTTGTCGGAATGTCAGATATTCCGATAGCGTTTTTGGGTAAGGAGAGAATTGTATGCCGAACAAAAAAATACGGCTGATGCCTCTGTTCCTTCCTATTTTCGCGGAGCTGCTGTTCACCATGCTCACAGGCGTGGTGGACACCTTTATGCTGGCATCGGAAAGCGATCAGGCAGTGGGCGCGGTGGGAACAGCCAATACCTATATCGGTGTTTTTCTGGTTATGTTCACCATCGTTTCCTCCGGTATGCTGGCGGTAATGACCCAGTATATCGGCGCGAAACGTCCCGGCGTTGCCCGGCAGGCGCTTCGCCTTGGCCTGCTGGTGAATGCGGTGGTCGGTCTTGCGGTGGTCGTTCTGCTGTGCTTTTGCGCGGGGCTGATCCTTGATATGATGGGAATTGCGGAAGATCTGCGCGAGAACGCCATGATCTATATGCAGACGGTGGGTGCCTTCAGTCTGTGCAGCGCCCTGATCCCCATCTATTCCAGCTATCTGCGCGCCTTTGGTCATACATCCACTACTCTTGTGGCGACGGTCCTGGCTAATATAACAAATATCGCGCTGAATGCGCTGTTTCTTTATGTGTTTGATATGGGAGTGTTCGGTATTGCGTTGGCTACCGGTATTTCCCGCCTGATCAATCTCCTGTGGGTGTGGTTCGAGGCGCACCGGCACCGCCAGCCGGTTACCGATGAGCGGCCGGTCAGAAACAGCGAGATTCTCGGCAAGATCCTGCGCGTGGGTTTTCCCGGCGCTATGGAGTCTATGCTCTATAATATGGCGATCATGATTGTGATCAGCCTTTTAAATCGAATGGACAGCACCGGTGTGCAGGCCATTGCCCGCGCGTATACCGCGCAGATCGCAAACTTCTCCATGTGCGCCGGCTGCGCACTGGCGCAGGCCAACGCTATTATCGTAGGCTGGCGGATCGGCGCGGGAGAACTGGAGCAGTGTGACCGGGAGACACGGGTCAATGCGCTGGTGAGTATTGGGATAAGCGGAGCCGCAGCGGGTGTGTTTGCACTGTTCTCTCGCCCTGTTTTAACACTTTTTACCCGGGATGCGGGGATCGTTGAGATCGTAAGTGTACTCCTGATCGTGGAGATCGCGCTGGAGATCGGGCGGGCGGTCAATATGACCTTTGGCTGCGCGCTGAAAGCCAGCGGCGATGCCACCTACCCTATGGTCATTGGCATCATATTTATGTTCCTGTGCGCCGCGGGCGGTACATGGTATTTCGGTGTCCACCTGGGCTGGCTGGCGGTGGGCGCTTATGTGGGTATGGCGCTGGATGAATGTGTCCGCGCGGTGTTTATGTTCCTGCGCTGGCATAAGGGCGTATGGAAGACAAAAAATCTGATAGCGGATACCTGAACGATCTTCCGAAGGGGCAGAGAAACTGGTAAAATGTAGAAAACTGTTGACTTTGCACATTAGACTGATAGACTACAGGTATCACAAAACATGGAGGTTATTCGTATGGATAACAGAATGCTCTTCGGCATTATGTGCATCATTTTCAATAGCTATGGTGTTCCTTGCTTCATGCAGGGCAATGTCGGCAAGGGTGTTAAGCGTATTATTCTGGGCGTGGTCACCTTCGGTATCATTGCTTTGATCAATGCGATCAAGGGCATCATTCTGGGCATCCAGATCCTGCAGATGAGCGATGCTGAGTACGAGTCCAAAAAGGGTACCTTCGATAGCGGCATCCCTGCCTGATTAAATATGATAAACACCGGAGAAGCTTGCTTCTCCGGTGTTTTTTGCAAACAGCAACCGGCATCCGCGTAATGCGGATGCCGGTTTACTGTTACAGAAAAATTCCTGTCAGGCACCGGGCGGCTGTTCAAAGCCGCCCGGTGCTGTTTTGTATAATCGGGGGAGTTATTCAACGGTCTCCTCGGGGGTCTCGACGGTCTCCTCGGGGATCTCGACGGTCTCCTCGGGAGTCTCGACGGTCTCCTCGGGGATCTCGACGGTCTCCTCGGGGATCTCGACGGTCTCCTCGGGGGTCTCAACGATCTCCTCGGAGATTTCGTCGGTGGGTTCTGCAGCCTGCTCGGCAACAGATTCAGCCTTGGCGGCGGGAGCAATGGTCAGACCGTAGATATCCAGACCGTCGCCCAGAATGTCGACCATCTCAATGTTGCCGTCCATATCCATAGTGTAAAGGATGTGACCGGCATCGGTGAGATAGAACAGACCGCTGGCTGCGTCATATGCCATATCGGAGGCACCGGCAACGATATTCACGCTGGCGTTATACGCGATGACGGTGGGGTTGCTCAGGTAGTAGGCATCGTACTTACGAACGACCACCTCGCCGCCGTACAGGCTGGTACCGATGGTGTAGACATTACCGTACTCGTCGACTTCGACACCTGCCAGGTTGCAATAATCGCTGTCCATCATGTAGTTGGAATAGAAGGTCATCATGCCGACTTCCAGCGTGTTGATATCATACTGGAACAGGTAGAAGCCGCCAACTGCATAGAGCAGACCGCGCTCCCGATCGTAAGCCATGTCGTCAACGCCGGCCCATGCTTCGATCTGACCCAGCTCGGTGTGCTGCTTGGTCAGGAAGTCATAGCGGTAGATATAGTTGACATAGTTCAGCTCAAGGACATAGTACAGGCAGTCATCGCCGTAGACCATGCCGCCCAGAGTGGCGCCGCCGCTGAAGGTGCCGATGATCTCAGCAGTCTGAGCGGGCAGTGCGGGGTTGAAGGAAATCAGAGCATCCTTCTGAGCGGAAACAGTGTAGGCCACAGGCTGCTCGCCGGTCAGCTCCACAACGGTCAGCACACAGGTGTTACTGATAGCGGGATTCTCGTTGCTGGTAACAATGATTTCAACAGTACCTGCGGAGATACCGGTGACCAGACCGTTCTGATCCACGGTTGCGATACTGGGATCGGAGCTGGTCCAGGTAACGCTGCTGTCAGCAACGTTGGAGGGACGGACATTGGCGACCAGCTGTGCGGTGCCGTTCACAGCAACGCGGCCTGCGTTCTTGTTGAGGACGACGCCGTTGACAGTACCTGCGGGCAGGTCGCTGGCATTGGGGATGAAGGCCATCAGACCCAGATACAGGTTGCCGCTATCCTTGGACACGCCGCGCAGCTCCAGGCAGACGTTGCCCAGATTGGTAACAGAGATCTCGTCGCCCAGCTGGATCATGAACAGACCGCCGTAGGCGTTCCAATACTGGTCGTCAGCGGATGCGTTCAGGTACAGACGGTTGGTCGCAAAGTCATAGGCCATCTGAGGATTGTACTGGGAATAGCCGGCGTAGTGGCTGCCGGTGAAGGCGTAGGCGCCGGGCAGCAGGGTAACAGAGGTGGCCTGTGCGGTTGCCTTATCCAGTGTGTAGAGAACGGCATCGCTGTAGGGATCGGTGCCCTGCAGACCGGCAGCGTACAGAGTACCGTCAGCGCTGCAGGCGAGGGTGTACACATGCTGATCCAGAGTAGCCACAGTGGTGACAGAGCCGGTATCCAGATCGATGGTGACCAGTTCACCGTAGTGGGGATCCATGTAGTTCCAGTTTGCGTCGTAGTAGTTCCAGGGCTGGGACAGAGTCAGACCGTACATGGTGCCGGTGGTATAATCCACGGTCATTGCGGTGATCTGGTCCACAGTGGTATCGCGGTTGAGGGTGCCCAGGATCTTGTAATCAGCGGGGTTTTCGGCATTGATACGCAGGAATGCACCGGTATCGGTGTAGCCGTAGTAATAGCCGTCATAGTAAGTACCGCTGCGCAGGGAGTAGATGCTGATCATGCTCTGACCGACAATGGCGTTCTCGGGATTGTAGTCATTGATGGTCATCCAGAAGTCATAGTAGTTGGTGCCGCCGTCATCGTAAGCGAGGAATGCGACCATCTCGCCTGCTGCGGGCAGAACGGTGACTTCAATGCTGTCGGTGAAGACGCTGCCGTCCTTATCGGTGGTGGTGACAGTGATGGTGGTGGTACCGACACTGACGAAGGTGACAACACCGAACTGATCCACAGTGGCGACAGACTCGTCAGCACTGGTCCAGACCTTTGCGCGGACGGTGGGACGGGCGGGAGTGGTAACAGCATTCAGCTGTCTGGTGCCGTTTACCAGACCGGAAATGCTTTCGCCCTCGGCGATCTCAATGGACTCGATGGCGATGATCTGAGTCTCGGGCTCGTTCTCGGGGATGGTGAACATGACCGTCTGCTCGGCACCTGCCTTGCTGGAAACGGAGCCCATGTTGATCACGTTGGCGCTGACATTGCCCCAGGCATTGGTGACGATAACCAGATTCAGGGGGGACTGGTTGGCATCCATGCAGGGAGCCCAGTAGACGCAGCCGGTGTCATAGTCATAGGTCATGGAACCGTAGAACCAGCTGTCGTTACTGCCGTAGTAGATCTGAGTGGTGTTAAGCGTCTCGGGATCGACCGTGTACAGGTTGGAGTACATATCGGCGATAATGATGGTGCCGTCTGCGGTGACGCACATTGCGGTGGCAATAATGGGACCGCCGCAGGCGCCGGAGAAGGTGCCCATCTGATCAACCGCACCGGTATCCAGATCGATGATGACCAGACCACCGTAGGTCAGGTCAACGCCGTACATACGGCCGGTGTTGTAATCGAAGCCGATGTTTCCAATCTCGCAGAGGAGGGAGTAACCGATCTCCTCGGGCTCGCCGATCACGGTCTGCTCGGGAGTGGCACCCTCAGTGACCTTGCTGCGGAAGAGGATGGAAGCGGATGCATAGGCACCGGTGCCATCATCGCGGTAATCCTTGACAACGGTGTAGATATAGCCGTTGTAGTAGGTACCGCCCTGCCACAGAGCGGCAGTCTGATAGGACTCACCGGTCATGGGGTTGTAGCTGGTGATCTCCTGCGTGCCGATCTGAGTCAGCGCGGTGGGAGTCTTGTCGGAGTAAGTGATCCAGGTGAAATCATTCTCTCTGTTGCGGAAGTCGGAAACGACATAACCGTAGAGAGCGTCCTCGGACTCAACAACGGTGACACGCACGGAACGGGAGGTTTCAGTCCAGCCTTCCACCCAGATCCAGGTGCCAGTTTCGTCCACGATCCACTCGCCGGACCAGATCTGAGTAGTGGCGGAGATGTAGGTCTCGCCGACACCCACTGCGGTCACAAAGCCGTACTGGTCGACCACAGCCACGGATTCATCCTCGCTGGACCAGACAACATCCTGAACCTCAGCGTTCCAGGGTCTCCAGGAGACGTTCACGCGCTTGGTCTGGGTTTCGACCAGAGTAAGCTCGTATACATCGGTCTCAAAGCCGTTGGGGACTTCGTTGGAAGAGAACAGGTTGGAGGTAAGAGTATTGGGAACGAACAGGCAGGTCTGACCGCTTTCGCCATAAGTACCGATCTCGGTGCAGGAACCGTCGGTGAGGTCGATGGCGTAGGTCATGTTGATGTTGGTATAGTAGTAACCGTTGGGAACCTGGCTGTTTGCGTACCAGTACATGGTGCCGGTGTTGTGGTCGTAGCCCATGGACTGAATAACATTGGCGCCGCCGTAGCCGGGATAATCGCGGAAGTCGGTGCCGCCGATGATGGTGCACTGTACCGCGTAGTCGCCCCACTCGCCGATGCTGTCATCCCAAACGGGGGTGGGATCGATGCTGTACAGGATCGCATCGGTGTCGATACCGTACATTCTGCCGTCGGTGGTGATACCCAGAGTCAGCAGGTCGTTGCCGGTGTCAACGCCGGTGATGCGGGCGATTTCGCTGACATTGACGCCGTAGCTGTCAAAGCGGATCTCAAACAGAGCGTTATAACCGTCGTCATGACCGTCGTTATTGTTATCGCCCTTGTACATCCAGCCCACTGCGTACAGCTTGTCAAGAGCACCCTCGTGCTCCTCGGAGGCGGAGTGATCCAATGCCATGTCGTACAGGACCCAAACGTTGGGCTCGCCGATCTTGCCGTTGGCTTCCACCAGAGTGCGCTGGCTCCAGTAGGTGTTGGAGGGGGTGATCAGGACCAGATCGCCGGTGTTGGCGCTCTGAGCGATCAGATAACCGTTGACATATTCCGCACTGTAATAGCGGTTGGAGGAGTCATAGGTTTCGTTGCGCAGATCATTGAAGTTGTCCTTGGCAACGCTGAACCAGCCTGCGTCGACCAAAGCGGAGTCGTAGGTCTCGCATCCGTACAGACGGTTGCTGTCCAGCATTACGGGTTCGGGTTTTGCGTTGTTCTGCTCGCCCAGATTCAGGACTACATCGATCTCGGTCTCGTTGCAGGCGTAGTCAGCCACGATGATGGTGAACTCGCCGCCGAAGCCGGTGATGTCATAGGTCTTGGTGAACAGTTCGCCGGGGGTATTGTCCACTTCGTACTTGCCCATGATGATGCCCTCGGGGCTCATGAAGATCAGAGCGGCAACATAGTGGTTCTCCAAAATTTCCAGAGTCAGGTAAGTACGCTCACCCTCAACGCTCATGCTCTCCTGCAGAGTGGTGTGATTCTTGACCTCGGGATATGTGGTGTCCAGGGTAACGAAGAAGGACCATTCGTCGTCGACGATCTCGTCGCCGTCATCCAGCCAGCCTTCGATCCTGTACTCAACGGTGGTACCGTCGGGCAGTCGCTCACCGTTCTTGTTGGTGCCTTCCCAAAGCTCACCGTAAGAGGAGGAGAGCCAGGTGGGGAGGATCTGACCGTAGCTTGCGTTGTAATAGGTCTTGGTCAGGTATGCGCCTTCCAGCACAAAGTATTCCTCACCGGTATTCACATCGGTGACGGTGAAGGTCATGTACTTGGTATTGCGCAGCTGACCAAAGTCGATCTCGGTAAGAGGATTGGAATAGGAGATCACATTGTACTCCTCACCACTCTTGCCGTTGCGGAAGTAGGGGTTCTCACCCAGAACGGAATTGTTGGTGAAAACAACGCTGGGATACAGGCTGTAGGCATAGGGATCATCGAAGATGGGGGCGTCGGACCAGTCGCCGTAGAAGCCGACGATAGGCATGACCAGAGTAGGAACTGCGGAGGCCTCTGCGTTCTCGATGATGTTCTTGGCGTACAGATAACCTTCCACGAACATACCGTTGGGGAACTGCTCCAGATATGCCTTGTCGTTGTCGGTAAGAGTGATGGTGGCATACAGGGTGACGGTGCTGTTTGCGGGAACGGAGATCTGGTTGACCTTCAGGGTGACAATGGCGTCCATATCGACTGCTACATCCAGCTCGGCGCAGTAGTCGGTGATAACACGGGCGTCAGCAGCAGTGATTGCACCGTCGCCGTTGACATCCAGATAAGCGTAGTGCAGGCTGTCTTCGCTGACAAGGCGGGTACCTGCAATGTGCAGCAGCACAACGCGGGCATCAGCAGTGGTGATCACGCCGTCGTCATTGAAATCGTAGCGCAGGACAGGAGTGCCGGGCACACCGGCTGCCACAGTTACTTCGGCCTCCAGCGCGTAGGGGCTGTTGGAGATGAAGTAGCCGCTGGTGATCGCCTCGCTCATAACGATGCTGTCAAACTCGTAGACCTGAGCACTATCGGAGAGGTTGGTGATCTGGAAGTTGAACTCATAGACGCCGGAGCGGCTGGGATCGTCGCCCAATTCCGCCTTGGGACGGGACTCGGAAGCGGCGGGGTTAGACAGGTATGCGGGGGAGGTGGTAGCGCTGATGAGATTTGCCAGACCGGCACCCTGATATCTGGGGGAGTAGGGCAGCAGGTCGGAAACCATAACGGGATCGGCGGTGCTCATCAGCAGGTTGGCAGCAAGAATTCGCTGCTCAGCGCCGGTGATCTCGGGGTAATTCTCATCCAGATACTGGATCAGAACTGCCATGGCACCGGTGATCTGAGGAGTAGCCATGGAGGTACCGCTCATGATGCCGTACCAGGAACCGGAGATCGCGGGATCAACGGAAGAATAGATGCTGCCGCCAACGCCGGTGATCTCGGGCTTGAGCTTCAGGTCCGGGGTAACGCCCCAGGAGGAGAAGGAGCTCATGGTGCGGTCGCTCTTGATGATCTTGGTGTCGGCATCACATACAGTCAGTGTACCGAAACCGTTTTCGTCTGCGGCCTCAATCATATAATAGCCGGCTTCGCGGGAGATGGAAACACAGGGGATATCCTCGGCGGTGTCATTGATCTGCATACCGAAGTTGCCCAGTGTGTTGTTATATACCACGCAGGCAATGGCGCCGTGCTCCTGAGCGATCTTCTGCTTCTCGGGGAAGGAGATCACGCCGCGGGAGACAAGAACGACCTTGCCGGCCACATCCAGACCTTCATAGTCGGCAGCTTCGCCGGCACCGGGGACGACCACGTACTCCAGAGTCTGGCTGATAAAGGTTCTCAGGAACTGGATCTCAGGAGTGGTGGCGGTATCGTAGAAGGCGACATCCTTACCGGCAACGGTGAAGTAGACAGACTCCATACCGTCATTGTTGGCAGAAGCAACTGCCAGTGCGGTGGAATAGGTACTGGGAGTGCCTGCCAAACCGATATCGGGGTTGGTGATCAGGGACATATTCATGCCCCAGGAGTTCATCAGGGCGTTGTTAGTGTCGTTACCGCTGGCGATCAGCACCTGGATATCGGAATCCAGGAACAGATTCAGCGTTTCCAGCATAGCGCTGTCGTTGTCGGTAAAGCCTGCTGCGGCACCCAGAGACAGGTTGGCAGCGTCGACCTCCAGACGGACACAGTCCTCCAGAGCGGCCATGACAACATCCCAGCTTGCGCCGCCGCCACGGTTGAACACCTGCATGATGACCAGCTGCGCATCGGGAGCCACGCCAACTGCGTCAACGCCATCGATACGGTTTGCTGCGGAAATACCGGCAACGTGGGTACCGTGGTCACTGCCGGCATATGTGTTGCTGACATCAAAGGTGCCGGCTGCATAGTTGAAGGCGTAGGGGATCTTGGTGCTCTTGTAGCTGGTGTTGATAAGGTGAGTGAGCTGAGATGCATTCAGGGTGTTCCAAATAGCCTCAACACTCTCACGGGTCATGGGATCGACCAGAACATCCTCGCTCAGAGCCTGGAAGCTGGGGTGATCGATATTCAGACCGGTATCCAGAATTGCAATACGCATGCCGCGGCCGGTGTAGCCGGTGCCATTAAGCACATCGGCGCCGATCATGGTGGATGCGTTGTTGGTCATAGGAGAAAGATCAACGGTTGCGGAGGTTTCGGGAATGCTGAAGGTGGGAGCCACATAGACGGTCTCAACACCGGGGATATTCTCCAGAATTTCCTTGTTGCCATACTCAGTGGTAACAGAGAAACCGGTGGTTGCGATGGTATAGGTGAAACCCATCTCGGCATCTTCGCCCAGAGCAGCCAGCGTATCCTCCAAAGCGTGATTGATGGTGATGACGAGAGAAGCCTCGTGATCAAGCACCACATCGGTCTGGCTGGCGATCTCGCTGACGGAGAAGACCTCCAGCTGAGGACGGCCTTCGGTGACAACGATGAAGGTCACACGGTCCTCAGCATTATAGCGAATATCGGCTTCGGAACCGTAAAAACGCTGCCAGACGGATTCTTCGAACTTGGTCAGCCCGGTGTCCTTGATGGAGGGCTGCTGGGGATAGACCACGGAAGGAGCAAAACTGCTGTCAGGAGCGGTCACATCCATATCGGAAGTGCTGCTTCCGTAGGGCAGAGTCAGGGGACCGTCGGTACTGATACCGGAAACGGGGTGATCCTTGGCGAAGCCGCTCTGGGCGGCCATTGCCATGGGAGAGCAGCTGAGGACCATGACCAGAGCCAGGAGCAGCGCAAGAACTTTTCTGCAATTTTTCATAAGATGCTACCTCCTGCTTACAGACCTGCGAAACGAACCAGCACCGTTGCGATCTGTGCACGGGTGGACTCGTCGGCGGGATTCAGATTGCCATTGGAACCGGTGATGATGCCTTCGGCAACGGCCCACTTCATGGCAGCCTCTGCCCAGTTGGAAACTTCGGCGGAGTCGCCAAAACCGTTCAGCTTGGTGTCCTTGTCGGTGTTTCTCTGGATATACTGAGCATAGCGGTACAGCATGGTGACCATCTGCTCACGGCTGACCTCGGCGCCGGGAGCAAACTCAGCCGCGCTCATGCCGTTGACGATACCGTTGCTGCTTGCCCAGTTGACAGCATCAGCATAGTACTGATCTGCATCAACATCAGTGAAGGACAGGGCGTCGTTCACTTCGGGTGCTCCGCTCAGGCGGTACAGCAGAGTGACGAACATACCGCGGGTCACAACACCGTCGGGAGAGAAGGTGTTGGCACCGGTGCCATTGAAGAGACCTGCGTTGATCGCCTTGACAATGTTCTCCTCAGCCCAGTGATCCTTTGCGTCGGGATACTGAGCGACGATGGCGCTGTAGCGCTCTTCGGTCAGCTCGGGGACCTCGATGATGATGTCGGGGTTCTCGTCATCCTTGTCATCAGGATCCACGGGAGGCTGGGGAGGAGTGGGTTCGGTGGGGGTTACAGTGCGTGCGAAGACCGCCTCAAAGCTCATAGGCTCGGTAATGACCAGGCGGAGCAGCTCGTCGGTGGTATAAACGGCTCCGGTGGACTTGCAGACCCAGTGAGTGAAGTGATAGCCGGTCTTGGCAACGGGAACGGGAACCTGACTCACGGCGAGAGAGGTGTTGATGCCGACATAAATAGTTACGGTGTTACCGGAAATAAATGTACCGTTGGTACCGGCCTCCAGCACAACAGGGAATGTGCCTGCGGGAGAATCCAACTCGTACTGTGCGGTGACGGTAACGATCTCGTCCTCGGCAAAGCTCATCTGAGCAACCTCGGCGGCGGAGTACAGAACGCCATCGACCAACCAACCGATCAGGGCATAGCCGAGATCAGCGGTAACGGCGGGGACAGTGCCGATCTTGCTGCCCGCGGGGATGTCGCGAACGGCAAGTTCGTCGGCCTGCAGGGTGCCGTGATCGCCCTGATCGAATACTACGCGGTAATGACCGGCGGGCACTTCGCAGGACTGCACGGCGATGGCGGCAGTCTGATCCGCAATCTGGTCGACGCCGGTGATATAGCTGCTGCTGCCGTCCAGAGTAACTGCGGCTTCACCCTCGGCGAAGGGGGTAAATGTCAAAGAGAAGAGGATACCGCGCATCGCGGCTTCCTCGCCGGCGAAGGTGAGGATCACCTTGCCGCTGGTGTGGTTCACAGAGTGTACCACGCTGCCTGCGTTGGCCCAGGCGGTGCCTGCGGTCAGTCCAACAAAGGACAGCTTGCTTGCGTCATAAGTGATGACGAGTTTGCCGTCTGCCACGGAAGTGGAAGAGGACTCGACGTTCACTCTGACATCCGCTCCGCTCATTGCGTTCTGAGGCGCGGAGAGCAGGACGGGCTTGCTGCCTGCGGCAAAGGCGGTGATGCTGATGCAGTTGATCAGCATCAGGACCGTCAGCAGCAGAGCAGACCATTTTTTGCTTCGATTCATGATTGACCTCCTTATTGGTTAGGTATGCCGTTTTCCCTTTGGGCGGCACTGCACCGGGAGTCGCTGTTTTAGGGCTAGATGCCACACAAAGAGAAAAGTCTCAACACCCAATATCTTTGAATGAAGAGAACTTTCAAATAAATTATATTGATATAAGCACATCTAGTCAACATTACTGTCAAGACAATAGTATACAAAATACAGGCGTCATTTTTGTTGAAATCTTCAAAAGAAAATCTGACAGATGCAAGAACAAAAGAAAACCGGCATCCGCATTGTGGATGCCGGTTTACCGTTACAGAAGAATTCCTGCCAGGCACTGGGCGGCCATATAGAGGCTCACCGCGCTGAAGAGCGCGCTGGCCTTGGCGGCGGGGCCGGAGGAGAGACGCACCTGAATAGAGGTGAACAGGAAGGTGGTGACAGTGAAGGTCACACCGCCTGCGACTGCCAGCAGCAGCGCTTCGAGAGGACTTGCCATGAAGGCGGCCAGAGGCAGCAGACCGAAGGTGAGGGCGGAGAATACGCCCACGCAGATGTAGCAGCGCTTTGCGCCGTGCGCAAGGTAGTGATCCAGCACCAGCGCAATGAGAGAAAGCAGCACCATAAAGGGCAGATCAAACTCCTGCAGGATGATGGTGGGGCACAGGGCACGCAGCACTACGGCGATGAGAAGCCATACGGCAACCACACCGGCAAGCAGAGTGTTCAGGAGATACGTTGTATTCATCTTTTTCATATACATCAACCTCCCCAGGAAGTGGCGCCGGTAGAGGCGTCCGCGCCGGTCACATAAGCCACGGCGGAGTTCACCGCGCGGGTGATGGCCTTGGAGGTAACAGTGGCGCCGGTGAGGGTATCCACAGTTTCACCCACTGCGGCCTCGCCGGAGGTGTTCAGGAACTGAGCGAGGAAATCGGTATCGGTCAGCGCCTGTGCGCCCAGACCGAAGGTCTCCTTCATATCGCGTACCATAAGGCCGGTGACCTTGCCATCGTTGCTGACGCCGATGAGCATGCGGATATTGTCCACATAGCCATAGGTGACGGTTTCGATCACATAGCCGGTCTCACCCTTGTGGATGCTGACAATGTTGGCATCCTCACCGGTGTAGGGCTCCACAGTGAATTCGGTGCTGCCGGGCAGCAGGGTTTGCATGATCTGCAGGTGCTCGCGCTTTCCGTTTTCTTTGGCAACGCCGCTGAGGGCGAGAGAAGTGCCGAAGAGGATGGCAGCAGACAGCACAATGGCTGCAATGGGGACGAAAATAGAACGTTTCATGCCTGCTTCTCTCCCTTCTTAGCGGTCTTTTTTACACCGAAACGGCGGTAGAAGGCGTAGCGGTCAAGGAGCCACACCAGTGCGTTCATAATAAGGATGGCGTAGGTGACACCCTCGGGGAACAGACCGAAGTAGCGGAAGACAACGGTCAGCACACCGCAGCCGATGCCGTACACGATCTGACCGCGGGGAGTGACGGGGGAGGAGGCATAGTCGGTAGCCATAAAGATGGCGCCCAGCATCAAGCCGCCGCTCAGGAGACTGTAGAGCATCCACACAACGGGATCGTCACCCTTGTGGAAAACAAGAGTCAGCACAGCCACAGTGCCGAGATAGGAGAGGGGAATGCGGACGGAGATGACCTTGCGCCACACCAGATACGCGCCGCCGATGATCAGTGCCAGTGCGCTCACCTCACCGATGGAGCCGGGGCAGATGCCCAGGAACATGTCCAAAAGGCTTTCCTCAGGCAGGGCGGGCATGACCATATGGTGCAGGGGAGTGGCGGCGGTGACACCGTCCAGACCCTCAAAGCGAACCAGATAAGCGGGAGCAATGAGCATCATAAAGCCGCGGGCGGACAGGGCGGGGTTGAAAATATTCTGACCCAGACCGCCGCACAGTGCCTTTACGCAGATGATGGCGAAGGCGCTGCCTGCGGCGATGAGCCAGTAGGGAACAGTGGCGGGCAGCGTCATGCCCAGCAGGATGCCGGTGACAACGGCGGAGCCGTCCACCACGGTGCAGCGCTTCTTGGCGATCACGCCGTAGAGCCACTCAAAGCCAACGCAGCAGACGATGGAAACGAGGCATACGAACAGGCTTCTCACACCGTGCATCACGATACCGACGATCAGTGCGGGCAGCAGTGCCAGCACCACATCCAGCATAATGCGTCTTGTTCTGAAATCTCCCCGGATGTGGGGGGAGGAAGCAACGGTCAGATTCATTTGGCATTTGCCTCCCTTACCATTTGTTTTCCTTTGCGGAAGCGTTCCACCAGCGGAAGCTTTCCGGGGCAGGTGAAGGCGCAGCAGCCGCACTCGATGCAGTCGAGAATATTCAGCCGATTCAGCGCCCGGGTATCCTCTGCCAGTGTGAAGCGGTAGAGGTACAGGGGCTGCAGGCGCATGGGGCATGCCTCCACGCACTTGCCGCAGCGGATACACACAGGGTTGTCCGCTGCACCGTTCAGATCCTTCAGAAGGCACAGAACGGAGTTGGTAGCCTTAATGACGGGGACAGCGAGATCCTTCTGAGCAAAGCCCATCATGGGGCCGCCGCTGATCACGCGCTCGGTCTTGTCGTGGAGACCGCCTGCCACCTCAATGAGATCGTGGAAGGAGGTGCCGATGCGCACAATGAAGTTCTGAGGCTTGGCAATTGCCTCGCCGGACACAGTTACGATACGCTCCGTGAGGGGCATACCCAGTCGTACAGCGCGGTAAATGGCTGCAAAGGTGGATACGTTGAACACCGCGCAGCCTGCGCTTACAGGGAGCTTGCCGGGTTCGATCTCTCTGTCGGTGATGGAGAGGATCAGCTGCTTCTCGGCGCCCTGAGGATAGCGGGTGGGCAGCACAGCCAGCTCAATACGGGGGAAGTCCTTCAGCAGGGGGCGAAGTGTTTCGATCGCCTCCTTCTTGTTGTCCTCCACAGCCAGCACCACGCGGGCGGGATTCAGCACGCGATCCAGCAGCATCATACCCTGCAGCACCTGCTCGGGTCGGGTGCGCAGCAGAGAATCGTCCGCGGTGATGTAGGGCTCGCACTCGCAGGCGTTGGCAATCAGTGTGTCAATATTGCCCATAGCAGACAGTGCCTTCACATTGCCGGGGAAGGCTGCGCCGCCCATGCCAACGATACCTGCTTCGCGGATGGAGGAGAGAATGGACTCGCTGCCCAGTTCCTCCAGAGGGAGATCGTTGGTGACAAGGGAAACAGAGGTGTCCTGATGGTCGTGTTCAATGACGATGGCCATCACGTCCGCACCGCTCACATGGGGGCGGGGTTCGATGGCGACAACGGTACCGGACACAGAGGAGTGCACAGGTACACACAGACCTTCACCATCGCCGATCTTCTGATAGCGCAGCACCTTGTCGCCCACCTTCACCAGCGGCTCACAGGGTGCGCCGATATGCTGGCGGAGGGGGATGACCACCTGCGCGGGATCAACGGTGAGGAAGGAGGTGCTGCCTGTGGACATTTCCTTATTATACTTGGGGTGGATACCACCGAAAAAAAGGCGTTTCATAGCATTACCTCGTTTATGTTCGGATAAGTTCTTCAAAGCCGGGGGTGTAATAGATCGTTCCGTCACAGGCTACCCACATGGCCTCGGCATCATATTCTGCCAGAAGTCGGGCACCGGCTTCTCTGTCCAAAAGGAACAGGGCGGTACTCAGTGCATCGGCTGCGCCGGAGTCGGCGCATACGATGGTCACAGAGCGCCAAAGTGCCGCGGGATAGAGCGTGTCGGGATCAATAATGTGGTGATAGGGGACTCCGTCCACCACGTAGTAGCGCTGGTAATCACCGCTGGTGACGACGCTGCCTTCGGTGACGCGGATGGTGTGCAGATAGGAATCAGCGTCCGCTGGATCCTGAATGCCGATGACCCAGGGGGTTCCGGCATCATCCTTCGCTCCTGTGGCGCACACATTACCGCCCACACTGATCAGAAGTCCCGCGGGTGCGGTTTCCGCCACCCGCGCTACCGCCCAGCCCTTGGCCACTGCGCCCACATCAAGGCGCAGGAGAGAATCGGCAATATAGACGGTGGAGGCCTCTTCATCGATCACGATGCTGTCCCACGAGGTGTGGGCAGCAGCATCTTCCAGTGCGGCGCGGTCGGGGAGCACGGCAGCGGCGGGATCGTCCATGCCGTCGCTCCTCGCCTCGTGCCACAACTTGAGAACACTGCCCATAGCGATGTTCGTGCGGCCGTTTGTGGTGTCAAAGTAGTGGCGGCAGTCCAGCAGCAGGTCGATGATCCTGCGGTCTACGGTAACGGGAGAGAGTCCTGCATTGTCGTTGATGGTCTTGAGATTGCTGATGCCATCGTAGTCGTTGTAGATATCGAAAAGCTCATGGTAAATGAGCAGTTCGTCGTGGATATTCTGCGCCGTTTCGCGGAAGGCTTCCTCCGACTCCGCTTTGCCTACGATGGTGGTAACAGTATCGAACAGGGTAAGAAAGGTTGCGCTGTACTGCTTGCCGGTACCGGTGTCAGAAAACTGACAGCCGGTGAGAAGCAGCAGCGCGCTGAGGAGAAGAACGGAAAGCCTTCTCATTACTTGCAGGCCTTGTTGATCAGTGTCTGGAAGCCGCCGATGGCGATGGTCACGGATGCGGCGAGGTCTGCATCGGTGGGAGCAGTCTTCTCGTTTACGGCAATGCCTGCCACCTCGGCGGCAGTCTTGCCGGTAACATACGCAGCGAAGGAAGCGGCCTGCTCATTCCACTCGGCAATGGCGCCGCCCCATGCCTTCATACCGTAGTTCTCGCCCAGCTCGTTCTTGGTGGCAAAGGCGGAAACATCGGAGGTGATGGCGCCGGTGGCGTCAAAGGTGACCTTGGCCTGCAGACTGTCGATGTGGCAGGAGGTGATGGTGTCGCCGTTCATGGTGAGAGCGGTCACATCGGTATCCAGCTGTGCGGTGCCTTCCTTGCTGGAGCCGATGGAGCTGATGGAAGCCAGCTTCAGAGTGTCGCCGGCCTGTGCACCCAGATGCTTGGCGTTCTGCACGGCCTTTTCGATGGCTGCCACATAGCCGCCCAGATAGATGGTGGCGGTGGAGGCGAGGTCTGCATCCGCTGCCTTGCCGCTCTCGTTCACAGCGCCGCTCTTCAGCTCCTGGACAGTCTTGCCCACAGCATACTTGGCCAGAGCCGCAGCCTGCTCATACCACTCGTACTTGGCGCCGCCATAGGCCTTCATGCCGTAGTTGTCGCCCAGCTCATTCTTGGTGAGGATCTCGGTGGAGAGATCGGAAGTGATGGCACCGGAAGCATTGAACTTCACGCTGGTGCCGATGCTGTCGATAATGCAGTCCACAATGACGCCTTCATCGTCCACCAGAACGGCAACGATGGTGACATCATACTTGGCTTCGCCGTCTGCCTCGCCGGCATTCTTGCTCTCGGCGGCATTGGCAACAACGGCAAGACCGGTCTTCACTGCACCCTCGCCCACGATGGGGGTCTCGGTGTTGGTGTCGGTGTCGGTTTCACCCTCGGTGGGGCAGTCGCAGTAGTATACTACGGGGGTGCCCATGCAGCCGGTCAGCAGAGTGAAGGACAGCAGAAGGGCGAGAAAGGGAAGTGCTCTTTTCATGTTGGTTCCTCCGTTTAAAATTTGTTTTGTTAAAAAAAAGACAATGCGTTTTTACATTATATTATATGCCTGCTGTGAAGTCAATAAAAATGTAACAAAAGCCTTGCAAACACAAAGATTTTTCTCGAATTTGGAAAAATATGGTGCTTTCATAAAGAAAAATTTATATTTTAATCACAATACGGAAAAAGTGTTGACAAATGTAAACAGATGTGTTATGGTTTGTTTACAAACGTAAACAAGGAGCGTGACAGGATGAATAAGCATCATATTGATTTAACGGCGGCTGAGTGGAGCGTGATGGAGTGCCTGTGGGAGCATTCTCCCAGAACGGGCAGAGAGGTCACACAGCAGATGGAGGAGACGGAAGGCTGGAACCGTTCCACCACTTTGACTCTTCTCTCCCGGTTGGAATCCAAGGGTGCGGTGTCCTCGGGCAGCGAGGGAGGAAAGAAATCCTTCAGCGCCCTTTTGAAGCGTGAAGATGCCGCGTTGCACGAAACCGAGGATTTTCTCAGCCGGGTCTATAAGGGCAGCCTGAGTCTGATGGTCAGTTCCATGACGAAGAAAAAGGCGCTGTCGCAAAACGAGATCAAGGAACTGTACGCTATGCTGAAAGAATTGGAAGGGGGAGACGAGGATGCTTGAGTGGATCATTTCATCATCCGCGCTGATCGCGGTGGTTATTTTGCTGCGGCTTATTCTGAAAGGAAAGATCAGCCTGCGGCTGCAGTATGCCCTGTGGGCGCTGGTGCTGGCGCGGCTGCTGCTGCCCTTCTCCATCGGAAACAGTTCTTTCAGTATTATGAATCCGGTGGAGCAGTCGGAGGTTTATCAGGAGATGATGGGACCGGTGACGAACCTGCCTTCGACAACGGTTCCGGATCTGTCGACAGGCGGACAGACAATTCCCACTGTTCCCAATACCGGAACACCTCCGGTCATTACCCCCGGCAGTAACCCTTCACAGGGCAGTGCCGGGCAAACCGGACAGAATACACCGCAGCCTCCGGAAAACCCCGCCGTTCCGGATTCCGATCCTGTGAAGGATATCTACACAGTTCAGAGCGTGGACTGGCAGGCGGTGCTGCGCAGTGTGTGGATCGTGGGCATTGTTGTGCTGGGCGCATGGTTTTTCGTGACCAATCTCCTCTTCGCGGCGAGGGTGCGGAAAAACAGGAGGATGCTGCAAACGGAGCAGACCGTTCCTGTGTATGAATGTACTGCTGTGGATACCCCTTGCCTGTTCGGTTTTCTTCGTCCCACTGTTTATTTGACGGAGGAAGTGGCAGAGGATGAGCGCACGATGCGCTACGCGGTGGAACACGAGCTGACCCACTACCGCCACAAGGATCATATCTGGGCAGTTCTCAGGTGCGTGTGCCTTGCGGTGCACTGGTACAATCCCCTTGTCTGGTGGGCAGCCATCCTCTCGAAAAACGATGCGGAGCTTGCCTGCGATGAGTCCACCATCCGCCGCCTGGGCGAGAGCGAGCGGGCGGAGTACGGCAGAACACTGCTGCGCCTGACCTGTGAGAAACGGCCTGCGCTGTTGAACACCGCCACCACCATGACGGGAAGCGCGAGAACCATCAAGGAGCGCATTGCGCTGATCGTAAAGAAGCCGAAGATGGCGGTGTATACCCTGATTGCGGTGGTGCTCATTGCCGCCATCGCCGTTGGCTGCACCTTTACGGGAGCGGATGACCGCCCTCACAGCTTCACGGAGTGGACGGAGAGTCTGCGCGCGGAGGATATTCAGATTGCGGAAGTTGCGAAGGAATACGGAACGGAGAAAACCGCGTACACAATTCAGGAAGAAGAGTATGCGGAATTGGTTGCGATCCTGAGTGCAATCGGCGACGAGGACTGTGCTCAAACAAAACCGGAGGGAAATAACGAGGACGGCTACCGCCTGGTGCTCTACCGCGCAGATAAGCTGTGGCTCTTCAAATGTCTCAGTGACGGGACCGTGGGGCTGATGTTCAACGATGCGGAGACCGGCGCGTACTTTGGCTGCGAGGGATCGCTGCTCATTATCGACTGTCCTGACCTGTGGGCATATATCATCAGGATGGTGGAGGAAAAGGGAAGCGATCCTTCGGAGGACGGCGGCGAGATCCATATTTCTGAGGATGCTGCCTATCTGCTCCAACTGCTGGAAACGCTGACGGTCGAAGAAGTCACGGGTTACAGTGCTAATATGCAGGCGGACACGGAAACGATCGTTCCCCTCGTCAATGCCGCGGCAGCAACCTATGCCGGGGAATATGAGATGGAGTACGAATGGGAGTGGCACGTCGATCTGCATCTTGCCGAGCGCGGCGACGATTCCGGTTACAGCCCTGAATTGGTTGGATTCCACATTGGTATCAGCGAGGGCATCGTGGATGTGTCCTGCCGGCTGAACTCTGATACCGATCCCTCCGATTATGTGTATATACGGCTTCACTCCGAGGAACTTTGGAACTATATTTTCTCGCTGTACAATCCCGGCGGCATCGATCAGAGTGCGCTGGCTCTGTACGAGGAGATCCTTGCCGAGCGTGCGGCGCAGACCATGGAGTACCACAATACCACCGGAGTGGAGAGAGGGTTGCCGGCTTTCACCGGATTTGAGATCACCTATCTCCGTCTGGTGGACAGTTTCCACTACGGATACTCGTATAGAGTCTACAGCTTTGATATCGCCTATCTGACGGACGATCCCGATCCCGGGCGGTACGGCTGGCCGCAGGACGCAAGACCTGACGAGCAGGGACGCATCCGCGGGTACGATCTGAGCAGCTATTTTGTTGCCGCACACGCGCACGACGATCTGGTGGACTATGGATACTTAATGGATTACGTGGGGTACGTTCTGCCGATGAATCTTCGTATGGATGCTGTGGAGTCCGTTACCGGCGAAAAACTCCGCCTGGATTACAAGCGCGCGGAGGACGGAGGCTACCTGTATACCTGTGATGGAGCATCCATCTCCATTCCGTATAATTTCGAGCATCTGGTGGAGGCACACAGAGACAGCGACACATGGTGTTACGGTCTTATTATGAATCCCACCTATTACCTGGATAATCCCTTTATGACCGACCAGACACTGTTCAGCCTGTTCCATCTCTGCGAATACAGTGAGGACGGCGGCGGTCTGATCTTCTCCATCCGGCGCTACACGGAGGAGGAGTACCAGACGATGTATCTCAACAGTTACAGCCGTCAACAGGTGTTTGCACGGGATGAGAACTATTACTACTGCGTATTTATTCCCACCAAAACAAGTGACGAGAACCCTGAAACCGCCGCGATCATCGCTAAGCTTTTGGAACAGCAGCTTGAGAAGATCCTGCCCGAAATGATCCGGATCAACGGCTGGCGGGCGTATGCCGGCGGAGAGGAGAACAATGTTCAGTTCAGCGATATGAGTGTTGTTCCCGTCAATTACCAAATGATTTTCACCGAGCGTGTGCAGGAGGTTATGAACCGCCATAATGCGGTATGCGAGGAGCGCAACCAGTGCGCCTTCACCGGCTATCAGGTTCTCTCCTTTGATCTGAAGGATACCTTTACCCGCGGCGATGCGGAGTATCTGATCTATCACTGGGAGGTGGCATTCCTCACCGATGATCCCAATGCGGATGAGAGCCAATGGGCCGGCAGCACGTTTGTGGACAGTCAGAACCGCATCAATTACTACGACACGGATACCTTCTTTGTGGTGTGCCGGGAAAAGGATCACTTCAAGTGGGATTTCTTCCACTATGATCTGTACTCTGATCCTAAAGATGTGGTATTTGACCTGCTGGCAGAGCATTTTTCAGCGCTGGAAATGAGGGATCAGGAGATCTATATCGCCGCGCACGACCGACTGTCCAACCTGACAGACGAGGACATTAAAGCGGTTTTTGATGACGATTCCCACAGACTGCTGGATACGACTGAGCTTGCTGCAAAAATCGCTGCCGCCGTGGAGCATCATATCGTGTGGCCAACGGGCGCGGTGTTTCCCTGGAATGTGAGAGTCTACCTCTCCGGCGGACCGGACAGCTACAACCCCCATGTGGATGAATATATGACCCTTAGCGCTTATGAGAGGGAAAATATTGTTGATATCCGGTATCACAGCAGGGACGGTGAAGCTGTTACACTGGTCTGCGAGGATGCGGCGCTCTATCAGTATGTCCGCTGGCTCTGCACTTCCTATGAGGGAGAACCTTCGTCTTTGCTGACATTAACCGAAACTGTCACAGCGCTTCGACTTCCCGACGCAGTTATTTCGTACGCTACAGAGTATGTTCAGAGGGAGATCGAATATCTGAATGAATGTGGCGCAAATCCTGCCGATGGTGTCAGTTATTACTCCGTCGTGGCAGCTAAAATCACCAATATTGAGCAGCTTCCCACCGGCTCCGTCAGTTTGACCGACGGCATCTGCCTGTATCGTCTGTCATACAGGATCCTTGTCAATCAGCCTGAGAATATTATGTTGGCTGGCGGCATGACCATGGAGGACGGCTGGCTTACCGAGTGGGGCAGCACAGGTCAGCCGCATCTGCTTATGCATGTGGATTGGAATACCGGAGAAGATGTTTGGACTCGCATCTGTATCACGAATACAGATGTTATCATGACAGATTTCGGTACGCGGGAAATGCTGGCGCGATACGGCTCACCTTACTTGGCGGCATCGATAGAGTTGTATCACAAAAATATGCCTGCAAACGCATCCAATACCTGGAATGAGCCATTTACCCTGCCTGTTACTCTGCCTGTTCTGACATTGTCCGACAAGGAAAACGATTCCATCTGCGATGCAGTCCTCAACAATCTAAGAACAAGCTGGTGGATGGGCGGAACCGGGCAAGTCGATTACGCCTATGAAGCAGCTGCATTCGAGTGCGTTTGGCGGGAGTACTCCGACCATAGCGATTGGTTCTATGGATACGCTCGGTTTTTCCGCTTTGATGAAAATGGAAACTGTGTAGAAGACTGGGGTGCACCCACCATCCTCTCTATGGATTCGCAGACTAAGGCGGTGACCACGATCTGGTGGCCGGGAGACGGCGCCGCATATGAGGATGACATTTACACCTACTTCCCCGATGTAATCGCGGAGTTTGTGGCGGAACCGGATTCCAACCGTGCCCGGGTGATCCGTAACCGCCTGCTGGAGATTGCAAAAGAAAGAATGGTTCCCGTGACACCGTCGGATGCGGAAAATCGGCTCGCTGCCCTGACCGCGGAGGATATCAAGCACACCGCGGGTTTTAGCGAAGTGGATGCATCCGAAATTGCCGCCCTGCTCAATGATGCTGTAAAAAACAGGATCGGCCGACAGGAGAATAAGTTCTTCTTCTGGACTTTGGAACTCTACCTCTCCGGCGGACCTGTGTACAACACCGGAACAGACGAGTGGCTGCGGATCAGTGCAGGGGTGGAGGAAAACCTTGTTTTGATTACGTATCACAGTGAAGCAGGGGAGTATTCCTTCCTGTACTGTGAGGATGAAGCGCTCTATCAATTTGTCCGCGGGACATACACCACGGAGGAATCTGTAGATGAAACCGCCTTCTCCCGCTTCGGGGACATTCTGCAGGCTAAGGCGCAGGAGACGGTGGATCGCAGCAAGGAGTCTGCCAATGAGTTCTATCCGCTGCCCTACACCGGCTATGAGATCATTTATCTCAAACTCGTGGAAACCTTTGAGAAGGACGGTGCGGCATACGAGGTCTATGAGTGGCATGTGGCATTCCTGCACGAGAATCCCATGAAGGCGGGTCTCGCCGGCGGCATGTGGATCGACAGCGAATTGCGGGTGCGCGATGTGGAGGGCGATACCTACTTTGTGCTCTGCACCTCCGGCGATACCGTCGAGCACGAGTTCTTCTTCTGGGATCTCTACTTCGGTCCCGATGAGGAGACCGGGCGGTTCAATGCCCACGAAACCATTCTCAAGCGGTTCAGGGAAGAATCATAAGAGCACAATAAGCCTGCGCGGCGGCATCGTTTGGATGCTGCCGCGCAGGAAATGCTATGGGACAAATAAAACTGCCTCCCTCTGACGAGGGAGGTGGCAAAATCAAAGATTTTGACGGAGGGAGAGACGGCGAAGCAAATTCTTTTGCGGTATCTCTCCCTCAGTCTTTTGCTTCGCAAAATCCAGCTCCCTCGTCAGAGGGAGCCAAAGGAGTGCGAAATTAACCGATCAGCATTGACTGTGCAGGCTCTTTCCTTAATATGGGAGAAACAAGGTTGTGTTGCGCGGGAGATTATGGTATACTATATTAGATTATGAATTTACAGCGGAGGAGAACGGCTATGCGGATCGGAACGGTTGAGATATCATCCAAACTGGCACTTGCGCCTATGGCGGGAGTGACGGATGCTGCCTATCGCCAGATCTGCAGTGAACTGGGTGCAGGTCTTACCTATACGGAGCTGGTGAGCGCCAAGGCGCTGTGCTATCAGGACAAGAAGAGTAAGTTACTGCTGCAGCCGTTCCCCGGCGAGTCGCCCTTTGTGGCACAGATCTTCGGCAGCGACATTACCTGTATGGCAGAGGCGGCCGAGATCGCTATTGAAGCCTGCGGTGCGGACATTCTGGACATCAACATGGGCTGCCCAGTGGGCAAGGTGGTGGGCAGCGGCGACGGCTGCGCACTGATGCGCGACCCCGAGAAGGCTGCCCGCATCGCGGAAGCGGTGGTGAAGGCATCCCCTGTGCCCGTTACGGTGAAGATGCGCCGGGGTTGGGACAAGGGCAGCATCAACGCGGTGCAGCTCTCCAAAATGCTGGAGGAAGTAGGCGTGAGCGCCGTTGCCGTACACGGGCGCACAAGAGTGCAAATGTACGGCGGCACCGCGGATTGGTCTACCATCCGCGAGGTGAAGGAGGCGGTGAACATCCCTGTCATCGCCAACGGCGACATTTTCTCCGGTGAGGATGCGGTGCGCATTCTGAAGCAGACCGGTGCGGATGCCGCCATGATCGGCCGCGGCTGTTTCGGTAATCCCTGGCTCTTCCGGGAGGCTAAGGCTGCGCTGGAGGGTGAGCCGATCCCCGAGCGTCCCCCGCTGAGCGAGCGGTGCGACACGGCGGTGCGGCAGATCGAACTGGCCGCAAAATATAACTGTGAAAAGATCGCGGTACTCACCGCCCGCAGGCACTATGCCTGGTATCTCAAGGGCGTGAGCCACTCTACCTACTATAAAGAACAGATCGTGCGCATGGAGACACTGGAGGATGTGTACCGTGTCACGGAAGGGATCAAGAGGGATCTGCATGACTGAGATGGAACTGGTCCGCGCAGCCGCCGGAGGGGATGGATCCGCCTTCGGTGAACTGGTGCGGCTATATGAGAATAAAGCGTACCATCTGGCGCTGAGAATGTGCGGCAACGCGGAGGATGCAGCCGATGTGGCGCAGGATGCGTTTCTTGCCGCGTGGCGGGGCTTACCCACCTTCCGCGGTGAGGCGGGGTTTTCTACCTGGCTTTACCGGCTGGTGTCCAATGCCGCCATTGACCACCTGAGGAAAACGAAACACCAGCGGGGCAATGTGAGCCTTGATGATGAGGAGCTGAATCTGGACGCGCCCGACAGTGCGCCCGGACCTCAGGAGAGCGCTGAGGGCAAGGAACTGCAGCTTTTGGTGCAGGATGGCCTTATGGAACTGGGTGACGATCACCGCACAGTGCTGGTTATGCGTGAGGTGCAGGGTCTCAGCTATGAGGAGATCGCCGGGAAACTGGGCATCGACTTGGGTACGGTGAAGAGCCGTATCTCCCGCGCCAGAACATCGCTTAGAAAAATTTTGCTCAGAAGTGGGAACTTATCCGGCTATTTGCCGTCTAACCCAATGGATAACAACGAGAGGAGGAGCTGATCGGCGTGAAAGTATGCAAAGAATTTGAAGCGCGGATCAGTGCCCTGATCGACGATGAACTGTCTCCCGAGGAGCGCGCAGCAGTGCTGGAGCATATTGCTGACTGCCCTGCCTGCAAAGCCTATTGGGAGGATCTGCTCACCATTGGGGATATTCTGCGCCTGGAGGATACCGCTGCGCCCGAGGGCTTTGCGGAGAGCGTTATGGCCCGTGTGAAAGAGACCCGACAGGAGAAGAAGGTCATCACCTTCCCCCTGTGGAAACGGTTTGCCGCCGTTGCCGCCTGCTGCGCCATTGCAGTGCTGGGCGTGTGGATGATGGGCGGCGTCCCCAATTATATGGAGGATGCGGCTGTGAGCAACAGCGGCGCTCCGGAATCCCTTCCTATGCAGGCAGATGCCGCAAAATCCGGCGAGATGCCTGAGACCGACGGCGGTTGGAGCTACGGAAACTTCGGTAACAACGAGCCCTGCGATACCGCGCCCGGCAGTGTGGCTGATGATGCTGAGTGCGATGCTTCCGATGAAGCTGCCGCTTCGGTGATCGCAACCGCAAGTGATGCCGCTGCCGAGTGGGTTGAGGATAATCTGGGCGAAAACTGGGTGAGCGGAGCGAGCTACTCTCTCAGCGAGGAGCAGTACAATGAGGTTCGTACCATGCTGGAAAAGGCGGGCGAACCCTTCAGTGAGATCATGGGCAATGAAACCGACGGCGGCTATCAGCTGCTGGCGGAGTGATCCGAAGAAACAGAGGGGTGCGGGAGCATCCCTCTGTTTCTTTGCTTGAGAACGTCAAACAAATTGGAGTTTGTCGGGGCGTTAAGGTTAGCATAATCTCAAGCCTCCCTCTGACGAGGGAGGTGGGTCGCCGCAGGCGACTCGGAGGGAGAGATACACTGCAGTTCTTGTTTTCTCTCCCTCAGTCAGCCTTTGGCTGA
>JAZLEB010000049.1:0-12233 GCA_045615065.1 Candidatus Pelethomonas sp.
AAAGTACACCGGGACCGATCATGGTGAATCTGGCAACCTATGTGGGAAGCAGTCAGGCAGGAATGCTTGGTGCAATCGTGGCAACTCTGGCGGTTGTACTTCCGTCATTCATCATTATCCTGTTGGTAACTGCTTTACTGAAAACTGCTTTGAAGAATAAATATGTTCAAGCGGTTTTGCGTGGCTTGAAGCCCTGTGTTATTGGCATTGTGCTTGCAACCGGCATTTATATGGTACTGAGAAATTGTTTTGGTACAATCTCTGCAATCCAAGTAAATATGCAGGCAATCATTATTACTGCACTTTTGGTTGCTTCAATGTTTTGCTATAAGCACTTCGCCAAGAAAAAGCTTTCACCAATCTTGTTGATTGTCATTTCGGCAGTAGCGGGTATGGTGGTGTATGGAATATGAAGAGTAAGCTACCTAAACGATTCAGCCGATATCTTGATTTTTCGGTCAATTTTGCGTATAATATTTACATCAATGGATCAAGCCACAGCCATATAGACTACCTTGATACACTGGCGGAAGAGTTGGGAATGCGGTAATGGAATCTGCCATTCGTTGAACTTCTTATAAAAAACGGTATAGACGGTGGTATAACATGAAAAGAACAATTTCGATCCTGGCAGCGGCGCTGCCTGTGCTGCTTCTGTTGATGCCGGCAGGAAAACTGCTGTGCGGCTTTTTTGGATATTCCTTTGAACTGACAATGCCCACTCTGTGGAGTGTGGGCATTGCAGCAGTCACGGTGGCACTGACGGTACTTTCCCTCAAAAATAAGCTGCCTGTGAAACCGTGGATCAGCATCGCGTTGGCACTCTCCGCGCCGCTCTCCCTTGTCACTGCGGTATTCTATCTGATCGAATGCAAAGTGTGGGCGGTGCCCGGCGCGGCGGTATGGGTGGCAGGCTGCTTCTATCTTGCCGTCCGCCATGTAAAGCCCCTTGCGGTGAAGGTCACCGCACTGGTGCTGGCGGGTCTGATGCTTGTACCTGTTGGCTTTTTCGGGTTTCTTACCGTCGTATTCGGCAGCTTCGGTCAGAACACTGTGGTGCGTACGGAGGAGTCGCCGGACGGTCAGCGCTATGCCGAGTTGATCGACAGTAATCAGGGCGCGCTTGGCGGCGACACACTGGTAGAGGTCTACCGCCGCGGCGGATTCAATGCCATTGTGTTCTCTGTTTCGCCTAAACCGCAGACGGTCTATATCGGCCCCTGGGGTGAATTTGAATTTATGGAACTCTACTGGAAAAATGATACCTGCCTTGTGATCAACGGCCGGGAGTACACCGTGGAATAACAAAAAAGCGCCGGGTCTGCAAAAAAAGCAGATCCGGCACTTTTTCGCCTGAAATGCGCACAAATTTTGAGATTTGTTATTTTCAAGCAATAATTTGTATGGTATAATAAAATGGACTATGAATGGGAGGTAATCTCATATGCTGAAGATCGCTTTTATGGGTGCAGGAAGCACCGTGTTTGCCCGCAATGTGCTGGGTGATGTCATGTCCACCGAGGCGCTGAGAGAGTGTGAGATCGCGCTGTACGACATTGATGCGCTGCGCCTGAACGAGAGCCTTCGTATCCTCTCTACACTGAATCAGAATATCAACGAGGGGCGGGCGGTCATCAAGCCCTATCTTGGCGTGGAGAACCGCAAGGACGCTCTGCGGGGCGCAAGGTTTGTGGTAAATGCCATTCAGGTGGGCGGCTATGAACCCAGCACCGTCATCGACTTTGAGATCCCCAAGAAGTACGGCCTGCGCCAGACTATTGCCGACACTCTGGGCGTGGGCGGCGTGATGCGCGCCCTGCGCACCATCCCTGTGATGGAGGATTTTGCCCGCGATATGGAGGAAGTATGCCCGGGGGCGCTGCTTCTCAACTACACGAATCCCATGGCCATGCTTACCGGCTATATCTCCCGCTATACCGGCGTAAGAATGGTGGGCCTGTGCCACAGTGTGCAGGTGTGTTCCTCGCATCTACTCAAGAGTCTGGGCATGGAGGACAAGCTGGAGGGCCGCAGAGAATTGATCGCGGGTATCAACCATATGGCATGGCTGCTGTCCATTGCGGATAAGGATGGCAACGATCTCTACGGTGAGATCCGCCGCCGCGCCAAGGAGAAGAATGCCTCTGAGAAGCACGACGATATGGTTCGCTTCGACTATATCGACAAGCTGGGTTACTACTGCACTGAGTCCAGCGAACACAACGCCGAGTACAACCCTTTCTATATCAAGGAAAAATATCCCGAGCTGATCGAGCGGTTCAATATTCCGCTGGATGAATATCCCAGACGCTGTATCAACCAGATCAACGGCTGGAAGGAGATGAGCGAGAAGCTGCTGTCTGATCCTCACCTCACCCATAAGCGCACCACGGAGTATGCTTCCTACATTATGGAGGCAGAGGTCACCAACAAGCCCTTCAGCATTGGCGGTAATGTGCTGAACACAGGACACCTCATTGAAGATTTCCCGGAGCACGCCTGTGTGGAGGTGCCCTGCCTGGTGGACGGAACCGGTATCCATCCCACCTATGTGGGGCATCTGCCCCCTGTGCTGGCGGCGATGAATATGACCAATATCAACACGCAGCTTCTCACCATCGAGGCTGCCCGCACCAGAAAGCGGGAGGATATCATCCGCGCGGTGATGCTGGATCCCCACACGGCTGCGGAATTGAGCATCGATGACATCGTGAAGATGGTGGATGAGATGATCGAGGCTCACGGTCCTTATATGGCAATGTACCGATAAACCATAAACTGCGATTCCTGGAAACACTGTGTGCTTCGGCGCAAAGTAAACGGAAAGGAACTGAATTGCAATGACGATTCGTAAGGAAATCAAACGCATGCTGACGACCTATGGATTATCAGCTGCGGAGTACAAACAAGTGGAGATGCGGATCTTTGAAGACAACCGGCGCAGACTGCTGGCAGCCTCTCTGATCGTGTCGTTCTTCCTGCTGGTAATGCTGGTGATCACATTCTTTGTGGAGAGCATTGCCCACACGCGGAATATCTATGTGACGACCATGGCGCTGACACTGGCGCAGATGATTTTTGCACAGTTTGGAAAAAAGAATAAGTACATTGTAGGAATCGGTGTATACCTGTTTACGATGGTGGCGTTTGCCTTCGGAATGTATCAGGGTACCGTGACCGCGCCGGAGGAACAGACAGCATCCTTTATGGTGCTTCTAGTGGCAGTTCCGGTATGGTTTACCATGAAACCGGCCAATATGATCCGGTTTATCTATTTGGCGGCGGCGGTCTATATTGGCTGTGTTGTGTATGTAAAATCCGGCTATGTGGAAACGTCGGACATTGTAAACACCTTGATCTACTCTACCAGTTCCGCGCTGATCAGTACCTACTACACTACGGTGAAGGCAAAGCGTTTCTATGCCGAGTATATGACCGAACGGATGGGAATGACGGATATGCTTACAGGACTGGGCAACCGCCATGCCTATAATGAAACAGTGGATCAGTATGAAAAAGATCTGATCCCCGAGGAATTGACGATCGTTTATTTCGATGTCAACGAGCTTAAGACCATCAACGACACTCTGGGACACCACGCGGGCGATGAACTGATCCGCGGCGCGGCGGAATGCATTGAACAGGTGTTTTCCTCTGTGGGTGGCTGTTTCCGAACCGGCGGTGATGAATTTATTGTGATGGGCGTGGTCTCTGGGGAACAGCTCAAGGCGATGTATGCCGAGTTTGACCGGGTCACAGAAAACTGGAAAGGCCAGTGGGAGCAGCCCCTTCGCGTATCCTATGGCGGAGCATCGGCGCGGGAAGTGCCCGGCGGAGACCTGAACCAGATTACGAAGCTGGCAGATGGCCGGCTCTACGAGGCGAAGGCGCTCTATTACAGCACCAAGGGTATTGACCGGCGGGAGCAGCAAAAGGCTTATCGCGCCATGTGCGCCTCCTATATCAAGATCCTGCAGATCAATCTGAATGACAATATCTGCAGAGTCATTCACAATGAACCCGGCGATATCGGCCTGAAACCGGGTGCCGCGGGCAACTTTAATCAATGGATGGAGAATTTTGCATCTTCTGACCGGGTGCATCCCGACGATGCGCAGGCATTCATTGAGAAAGCAAATACTGCCTACCTGAAGGACTATTTTGCATCCGGCAAGAACACGCTGCACATCTATTACCGCAGAAGGCTGGAGGATCGGTATATCTCTGTGATGACGGAGTTTGCGCCCGCTCCCGAGTATACTGAGGAGAAACCGGTGGTCTATCTCTATGTGAAAAATATCGACAAGATGGATTAAGAGAAAAATTCTGCAGCTGTCAAATGACAGCTGCAGAATTTTTGCGGTTTTCAGGGGCGAAGTCCCATGCCGCCTTCCAGCGTCAGGGTCTCGCCGCTCATATATTTCAGGTCGGGGGAGGCGAGGGCGACGCAGGCTCTGCCGATCTCCTGTTCAGCATCGCCGAAGTGTCCCATAGGGGGCATTTTCACATTTGCCTTGAATGCTTCGGGGTTGGCCTTTGCCCAATGATCCAGCTGTGCTGTCCACGCCAGAGGGCAGACAACGTTTACATTGATTCCATCCTTGCCCCACTCAGTGGCAGCCACACGGGAGAGGCCGCGGATCCCCTCCTTGGCAGCGGCATAGGCGCTCTGGCCAAAGTTTCCGAAGAGACCCGCACCGGAGGCGAAGTTTATGACACTGCCCCTGGTCCTGGCAAGATAGGGGTAGCATGCCTTCATATATAGGAAGGTGGCGTAAAGACCGGAGTACATAGCAAGATCAAACTGCTCCATAGTGTGTTCAGCGAGAGGCACACCGGAGGCAGATGCCTGCGCATTGTTGATCAGTACGTGGATGTCGCCAAAAGTCTCAATGGCGGCATCTACAACGCGCCGGGCAGTGGCTTCATTATCGCCGCCGGAGGTGATGTCTGCCTGAACGGGAAGCACTTTTATGCCGTACAGCCGCTCCAGTTCCTCCTTGGCTTCGAGAAGTTTCTTTTCGTTGCGGCCGGTGAGTACAAGGTTGGCGCCTTCCTTTGCGAAGGCGGTGGCGATGCCGTAGCCGATGGAGCCGCAGCGCCCGTCTTCCAGTACGGCTCTGCCGCCGCCGGTGATGATCACGGTTTTATCTTTCAGATAGCTCATAGAGATGCTCCTTTACTTGAAAATTTGTCCATCCGGACTGATGATGCCGGTGTGCAGCGAAATGTCCTTTCCGTTGCGTGCCGGAGTGGTCATATGGGTGAGTGTAATGCTGTGTGTGGTATTATGTGCAAAAATCGCGGTTAATTTTCCGGAATAATCGGTGTGATCCAATTTGGGACAGCCGATACATGTGACTTCATCTATGGTTATGAACTTTCAAATCGTACAATGTCCTCTTCCTTTTATCATCCCTGTGTTTTTTTCTGAGATGATTATATCGATAAAAAAGAAGAGTTAATGTTGCGTACGCAACATTAACTCTTCTTTTTTATAAAATTTTAAAGTAGTTCTTATCGTAGTCGATCAGTCCGTCGGCTTTCATACCGGCAAGCTCGCGGGTCAGCGCGCTGCGATCGGCGCAGAGGTATTCCGCCCACTCGATACGTCCCAGCGGGATCTCGAAATAGCGGGAGTTCTGGCTTTGCGAGTAGATGGAAAGGTAGGCAAGGATCTTTTCCCGCAGGGTTTTCCTGGAGATGATCTCCACCTTGTGCATCAGGTCGCGGTTTTTTCCTGCGATAATGCGAACCATATTTTCAATCAATTGATGGTGGAATGCGCAGGACTTGGCGCAATTGTGCATTACATGATCAAAAGAAAGAAACAGCACCTCTGCGGCTTCGGATACCTGAAAGGTGACCACTGATGTGTGATCATCTCCGCAGGCGAAGGATTCACCGAACAGATCGTCTCTGCCGATGCGCATCAGCAATGTTTTGTTGCCCCAGAGATCCTCTTTGATCATATCTACCGCGCCGGAGAGAACAATGCCCACGTGCCGGATCGTTTCCGATTCGAAGGCCACGATCTCACCCTTTTGATAGGATGTAAAATGGTAGCCGATGCAATGGAGCATAGTGGAAAGATCATCTTTGGCAATACCGTTAAACAGGGGAGAGCGGACAGTTTGCAGCTTATCAAGCAATGAAAGTCACCTCCGGTGGGAGTGTGCGGTCAGGTGTTGTTCCACAAGTCGGAAGGATAGAGTCCCGCGGCAGTTTTTTCAGCGATCGCTGCTACCACAGCGGGTTTGTCCTCCGGGTAGGTGACACCATGCCACTTGTCGCCGCTGCGCAGGACTTTGGCGCGGGCCTTGCCCTCGCCGATCAGCTCGCTGATCACGCCGGGCAGATAGTACTCACCCTTCATGGGGTTCTCGGCAAGCGCCTTGTCCAAAAAGGCGGGGAAGCGGCGCTCCGCCTCGTCGATAAAGCTGCGGGTAAGACCCCACAGGTTCAGAGATACGATGGTGTCGCCGGGGAGGGAGGTCCAGGTGACGCCGCCGTCCTCGGTAAAGCGGGCGTTCTCACCGTCCTTCTCAATGCAGGTGCGCTCGGTGACGCGAGTAAGATAGTGATTCTTATCCTCCTCGCACACACCGCGGGACACGCTGCCGTGCTCGGTGATAGTGCTGCTCAGGTGATAACCAACCATGGCAAACTCGTAGCAATCGGGGGAGTCGGGATGGCTGCAGAGATAGTCGTAGATGACCTTGAAGCCTTCGGGGCCGTAGTAATCGTCGGAATTGACCACAGCGAAGGGACCGTTCACGATCTTGCGGGCGGCCAGGATCGCATGGGCTGTGCCCCAGGGTTTTACGCGTCCTTCGGGCAGGGCATAGCCCTCGGGTAGATCGGTGACCTCCTGATAGGCATACTTTACCTCGATGACCTTGCTGAGCCTGTCGCCCACAGCGGCCTTGAAGGTTTCTTCGATCTCGTGCTTGATTACAAAGACTACGGTTTCAAAACCTGCGCGGATGGCATCGTAAATAGAGTAGTCGATGATCAGCTGGCCGTGCTCTCCTACGGGGTCGATCTGCTTGAGACCGCCGTAGCGGCTGCCCATGCCGGCTGCCATGACCACCAGGACGGGTTTGTTCATAGATCGTTCCTCCGTTTATTCTTTATAGCCGTTGGGATTGGTGGACTGCCACTTCCAGCTGGAAGCGCACATCTCCTCAATTCCCAGTTTTGCCTCCCAGCCCATCTCGTCGCGGGCCTTGGTGGGTTCGGCATAGCACTCTGCGATGTCGCCGCCCCGGCGGGGATCCACGGTGTAGGGCAGGGTCTTGCCGCATGCTTTCTCGTAGGCGTGGAGCACATCCAGCACACTGTAACCCTTGCCGGTGCCGAGGTTCACGATGAAAAGACCGCAGTTGGTATCCAGCTTCTTCAGCGCTGCCACATGACCCTTGGCAAGATCCACAACGTGGATGTAATCACGGACACCGGTGCCGTCAGGAGTGGGATAATCGTCACCAAAGACGTGGAGCTTCTCCAGCTTGCCCACGGCCACCTGAGCAATGTAGGGAACCAGATTGTTGGGGATACCGTTGGGATCCTCGCCAATGGTGCCGCTCTCGTGGGCGCCGATGGGGTTGAAGTAGCGCAGGATCGCCACATTCAAAGTGGGATCGGCCTTGCAGTAGTCCTTCAGGGTCTGCTCGATGAACAGCTTGGTGGTACCATAAGGGTTGGTAGTGCCGCCGGTGGGGAAATCTTCGCGGATGGGCACACTGGCGGGATCGCCGTACACAGTGGCGGAGGAGGAGAACACGAAGTTCTTCACATCAAACTCGCGCATCACATTCAGAAGTGTCAGAGTGCTCACAAGGTTGTTTGTGTAGTACTCCAGCGGCTTGCGGACACTCTCACCCACGGCCTTGAGACCTGCGAAGTGGATCACAGCGGTGATGGGGTACTGCTGAAATACAGCGCGGGTGGCGGCCTCATCACACAGATCGGCCTTTACAAAGGGAATGGGCTTACCGCAGATCTTCTCTACGCGATGGACGGCCTCCTCACAGGAGTTGTCGAGATTGTCGATCACTACGATCTCGTATCCTGCATCCAGAAGCTCCACACAGGTGTGGCTGCCGATATAGCCGGCGCCGCCGGTAACTAAAATAGCCATAAAACTGCACTCCTTTGATTCTGAAAATGAATTGTCAACGGGTGGTTCTCTGAGATTTTATTATACCGCAAAGAGAAGGGGTCTTGCAAGACCTCGAATGCAGACTTTTCTGCTGCCGGAAAGGGAAAAATCGGTGAAAGTGCATAAAAAATTTTTGAATCGTCCGCATATCACGGGGGCGGTTTATAGAAAACGTACAGATGTTGCTGGAAAAACAATTTTGCGGTAGATGTATTATGTCTGGAATTGTTTTCGTGTTTTCGAAACTGATTAAGAATTGACTAAATCAGTTTTGCCGTATATAATATGGATGAACGAAAGGAGGCGGTACAGTGGATACAGGAACACTCAAAGCACTGGGCGATCCCAAGCGGTTTCAGTTGCTGCAGCTGATGTCGGAGCGTGGATATTGTGTGCGTGCTCTGGCGAGAAGCAGTCAGTTGTCCGAATCCGCGGTCTCGCAGCACCTGAAGATCCTGCGTGAGGCAGGATTGGTATACGGTGTGAAGCGAGGCTACTATACCCATTACTGCGTGGATAAGGACGCGCTGCGCGCGATCATTGCGGAACTGGACAAAATGTGTAATACCCAGCGCAAACCCTGTGATGGGCCTTTTTACGGCTGTCCGGAGTCGGAGTATGTTCGCTGTAAGGCATATGTCCCGCCCGAGGAACGAGAGAAAGAAGAGGAATAACAGCTATGCTCAAACGGTTTATCCAATACTACAAACCCCATAAGAAGCTGCTGGCGATGGATCTGGCGGCATCTCTGCTGATCTCTGTGATCGGTATGGTGTATCCCGTGGTGACGCGGAATATGCTCAACAATTTTATTCCCAATAAGAAATATGATGCCATCGTGATCGCCGGTGTTGCGGTGCTGGCGCTGTATGTGATCCGTATGCTGCTGCGCTACTTTGTGCAGTACTACGGACACCTGATCGGTGTAGGCATGCAGTCCCAGATGCGTCTGGATCTCTTCCGCCACCTGCAGAAGCTGCCCTTCAGCTTTTATGATAACCACGAGACGGGCCGCATCATGACCCGCATTACCAGCGATCTGTTTGAGGTGTGTGAGCTGGCTCACCACGGCCCTGAGAATCTGCTGATCAGCTCAGTGATGATCGTGCTTAGTTTCGGTTATCTGTGCAGCATTGATCCTCTTTTGACACTGATCGTGTTTGCTTGCGTTCCCTTCCTTGTGGCGGTCACGCTGTATTTCCGCAAGGCGATGAGCAAAGCTTTCGATGCCCGCCGCAAGAGCAATGCTACGATCAATGCTTCTATTGAGAGCAGTGTGACCGGTATCCGTGTCACCAAGGCATATACCAATGCCGACCGCGAGCTGAAAAAGTTTGAGGTGGGCAATGACCAGTTTGTGAATGCTTCCCGCAGCGCATACAGCGCCATGGCAAAGTTCCACTCCTCCACGCTGTTCGTAACCGATGTGTTCAACGTGGTCATCCTGATCGCAGGCGGTCTCTTTATGTATGCAGGCCGAATCGACTTTGCCGATTACTCCACCTTTATTGTTTCTGTGAACCTCTTTATCAACCCTGTTAATACCCTGATCGGCTTTATGGAGCAGTTCCAGAACGGTGCCAGCGGCTTCAAGCGCTTCCTTGAGATCATGGACGAGGAGCCTGAGGCAGAGGCAGAGAATGCCGAGGAACTCAAGGATGTGGAGGGTGTCATCGAGTTCCGCGATGTTACCTATGCATACGATGAGACCAAGGATGTGCTGTGCCATGTGGATCTGAAGCTGGAAAAGGGCAGAAAACTTGCGCTCGTAGGCCCCTCCGGCGGCGGTAAGACGACATTGTGCCACCTGCTGCCCAACTTCTATAAGCTGCGCGAGGAGGACGGCGCGATCCTGATCGACGGTAAGGATATCCGCAGTCTTACACTGGATTCCGTCCGCCGCAACATCGGTATTGTGCAGCAGGATGTGTTCCTGTTTGTGGGATCTATTCGCGACAATATTCTCTACGGCCGCCCCGACGCAACGGAGGAGGAGGTCATTGAGGCCGCCAAGCGCGCCAATATCCACGACTATGTGATGACGCTGGAGAAGGGTTACGACACCGAGATCGGTGAGCGCGGCGTGAAGCTGTCCGGCGGACAGAAGCAGCGCCTCTCCATTGCCCGCGTGTTCCTGAAGGACCCCGCCATTCTGATTCTGGATGAGGCCACCAGTGCATTGGATAACACCACCGAGGTGCTGATCCAGCAGGCACTGGATGAGCTGTGCAAGGGCCGTACCACTCTGGTGGTCGCCCACCGCCTTTCCACCATTCGCAATGCTGATGAGATCGCTGTGGTCATGGAAGGAAAAATTACAGAGCGCGGTACTCACGATGAATTGATCGCCGCGGGCGGTACTTATAAGGATCTGTACTCCCTGCAGTTCCGTGACAACGATTTTGTGGAATAAGAACAGCAAAACGGTATGCAGTTTGCACTGCATACCGTTTTATCTTACAGGTATTGCTGAATATCCATGGCGAGGCGCTGCTCCAGATCAATGAGGCGCTTTGCGATATCCTTGGACGTCTCGTCGGCCGCCTTGTACTTGTTGAGATATTTGGCAAGGGACTTGACACCCATGTTGCAGCCATCGGTCATCAGGTCGGCGATGGTGCCGTCGCTTTCGTGCATGGCAAGCTTCATCTCTGTTTTAGCGTGGGACATAGCTTTTGCCATGGTGTTCGGGTCCTTGCCATCGTCATTGTATTCGGTCAGCAGACGGCTGATCTCCCACTCCAGCTTTTCGTGGGCAGACTTGCAGTCGGTGAGTTTCGCTTTGAAATTCTCGTCGCGGACATAGTCCAGTACATCGGAAATGGATGCTACACCCATTTTGACACCTGCGTCGCACTCGCGCAGCAGGCGGATGGTATCCGGTTCGATCATAGAAAATTCCCTCCTTTTCTGTGGCGGTAGTATGCCCGAAAAGGAGGGAATTATTATGTGATATCAGTGAATGCCAAGCTGCCAAAACGCCACCGCGCTGGCGGCGGCAACATTCAGGGAGTCAACACCGTGGGACATAGGGATACGCACCGTGTAATCGCAGTCGGCAATTGTGGAACCTGCCAGACCGTCGCCCTCGGTGCCCAAAACGATTGCCAGCTTTTCCTCAGCGGCAAGGCGGGGGTCGTCAATGCTGATGGAGTCGTCAGTCAGTGCCATGGCAACGGTTTTGAAGCCGAGGTCGCGAAGGATCTGCATGCCCGGCTGAGGCCACTGGGACATATCCTCGGAGAGGATCGTCCAGGGGATCTGAAATACCGTTCCCATGCTCACGCGGGCGGAGCGGCGGTAGAGCGGATTGGTGCAGCCGGGGGAAAGAACGATGGCATCCATGCCCAGCGCGGCCGCGCTGCGGAAGATGGCACCTACATTGGTGGGGTTCATAACACTTTCCAGCACAACAATGCGCCGTGCGTCGCGGCAGATATCCTCCACAGAGGGGAGAGTGGGGCGCAGCATGGCGCACAGGAGTCCCCGGGTAAGCTGATAGCCGGTGAGATTGGTGAGCACATCCATTTCAGCGGTGTATACGGGGATGTTGCCGCAGCGCTCGATCACAGCAGCGGATTCTCCGGTGATGCGGTTCTTTTCCACCAGAATAGAGAGCGGCACACAGCCTGCATCCAGCGCGCGCTCGATGACCTTGGGACTCTCAGCGATAAATTGTCCCTTTTTCGGCTCGAAGCGGTTTAAAAGCTGTGCCTCGGTGAGACGGGCGTATACGTCCAGTTCGGGGGCGGTGAAATCGGTGATCTCGATGATATTTGCCATGGCGGTCTCCTTGTGACAAGTTTCTTTGGGAGTATTATACTGAGTCTGCACAGGTCTGTCAAATTGGAGTTTAGCGGGGAGTTTGTTTTTGCAAATGCAAACCGTGCTGCTGTCGCAGCAGAGGAGTCGCCATCTAGCTTGCCGCCGTGTCCAGTCTCCGACGGGTGTCTTTTTGCTCGTGCAAAAAGACACGAAAAACACGCCCAAGGCGTTCCCCCTTGGGTATCTCCCTTTTAGAGAACAAAATTGATCTTGCGGCACTTTCTTGTCGAGAAGGCGCTGCATT
>JAZLEB010000050.1:0-13694 GCA_045615065.1 Candidatus Pelethomonas sp.
AAGTACCTCGAGGAGTTCACCTATAAGTTCCAGAAGAAGATCGTCAAGGCATGGCTGCTGGAAGGCCACCGCGTTGACGGCCGCGCCAAGAACGAGATCCGTCCTCTGGCCGCTGAGGTCGCTCTGCTGCCCCGCGTCCACGGCTCCGGTCTGTTTACCCGCGGTCAGACTCAGGTCCTCAGCATCGCTACTCTGGACACGCTCTCCGGCGCTCAGAAGATGGATACCATCTGGCCTGAGACCGAGAAGCGCTACATGCACCACTACAACTTCCCCGGCTACTCCGTCGGTGAAGCTAAGCCCTCCCGCAGCCCCGGCCGCCGCGAGATCGGCCACGGCGCACTGGCAGAGCGCGCTCTGATCCCCGTGCTGCCCAGCGTGGAGGAGTTCCCCTACGCTATCCGCGTTGTCTCCGAGGTCGTTTCCTCCAATGGTTCCACCTCTCAGGGTTCTATCTGCGGTTCTACTCTGGCTCTGATGGATGCCGGTGTGCCCATCAAGGCACCTGTTGCCGGTATCTCCTGCGGTCTGATTCAGGACGACGACGGTTCCTTCACCACCTTCATCGACATTCAGGGTGTTGAGGACTTCCACGGTGAGATGGACTTCAAGGTCGGCGGTACCAAGAAGGGTATCACCGCTATCCAGATGGACCTGAAGAACGACGGTCTGACCATGGAGATCATTAAGAACGCTCTGGAGATCACCTACGATGCACGCTGCGAGATTCTGGATCAGATCATGCTGCCCTGCATCGCCGAGCCTCGCGCAGAGGTCAGTAAGTGGGCTCCCAAGATGATCACCATGAAGATCGATCCCGACAACATCCGCGATGTTATCGGTAAGGGCGGCTCTGTCATCCAGAAGATCGTTGCCGACACCGGTGCCAAGATCGACATCGATGATGACGGTACCATTCACATTGCCGCTGCCGACAGCGCTGCCTGCGACGCTGCCAAGCATGCCATCGATCAGATCGTGTTCGTGCCTGAGGTCGGTCAGCTGTACTACGGCCGTGTTGTCCGCCTGATGCAGTTCGGCGCATTCGTTGAGCTGGCTCCCGGCAAGGACGGTCTGGTCCACATCTCCAAGCTGGACAACAAGCGCGTGGAGAAGGTCGAGGATGTGTGCAACATCGGCGACATGATGTGGGTCAAGGTCACCGAGATCGACGAGAAGGGCCGCGTCAACCTCTCCCGCAAGGACGCCATGAAGGAGATCGAGGAGAAGAAGGCTAACGGCGAGTTCGTTAAGTAATCATATTTGATTCGCTTCCGGGCGGGCATCAGCCCGCCTGGTTTTCTTTTGTAAGGAGGGACAGATTATGTCCACAATTGCTGCAATTTCCACAGGTAATATTGTGTCCGCCATCGGGGTGCTGCGCCTGAGCGGTGCAGAGGCCTTTGCCATTGCGGACAAGGTGTTCTGCCCTGCCAATGGGAAGCTGTTCTCGGAGTGCGGTGCGCGCATGATGGTGCTGGGTACACTGCTGAACCGCAACGGTGAGGCTATCGACCAGTGCCTTGCGGTGCGGTTTGCTGCAGGCAGCAGCTACACCGGCGAGAACAGTGTGGAGTTTCATTGCCACGGATCGCCTGTGGTGCTGAATGAGGGCCTGCAGGCGCTGTTTGCCGCGGGTGCGGTGCAGGCGGGCAGAGGAGAATTTACCAAGCGGGCATTCCTCTCTGGAAATCTCGATCTCACGCAGGCAGAGGCAGTAATTGACCTCATTGAGGCTGAGAGTGCCGAGGCGGCGAGAAACGCCGTGGAACAGCTGGGCGGCAGCCTGCGGAGAAAGATCAAGGGTGTATACGACGCGCTGCTCAATATCTCCAGCCAGTTCTACGCGGTGGTGGATTATCCCGACGAGGATATTGAGGATCTGGAGAGAGATGAGATCGAGAAAACCCTTACCGACGCGGAGGAGACGCTGCGTTCGCTGCTTGCGACTTTCAAACGGGGGCAGGTGATGCGACAGGGCGTTCCGACGGCTATCGTCGGTCGTCCCAATGTGGGCAAGAGTTCTCTTTTGAACGCACTGCTGGGTTATGACCGTGCCATCGTCACCGATGTGGCAGGTACGACCCGTGACACCATTGAGGAAAAAGCTGTGGTGGGCGGCGTACTGCTGCGACTCATTGATACGGCGGGTATCCGGGAGACGGAGGACACCGTGGAGAAGATCGGTGTGGAGCGCAGCCGCAGCGCCCTTATGAATGCACAGCTGGTGCTGGCTGTAGTGGACAGCAGCAGTGCGCTCACAGCGGAAGATATTGATGTGTTGAAGGCAGCGGCGGAGTGCGAAAAGTGGATCCTTGTGTGGTCGAAATCCGATCTTTCCGACGGACCGACCTCTGTACTGCTGAGGAAGGCACCTTCTGCTGAGGTAACAGTTTCCTCCGTAACCGGTGAGGGATTCAGTGATTTGGAGCAGGCGGTGGCAGATTTGTTCCCGGCGGGGGAAGTCCCTGCGGGACTGACACTGACCAATACCCGGCAGGCGGAGGCGGTGGAACGTGCGGCGCGAGCCATCGGCGGCGCGCTGGACGCGCTGCGGATGGGACTCACACCCGATGCGGTGCTGACCGATGCGGAGGGCGCGCTGAACGCGTTAGGTGAACTGACCGGAAGAACACTGAGAGAAGATCTGGTGGGTCGGATCTTTGAGCGCTTCTGCGTGGGTAAATAATTCCTTTACAAAATCCTCTGACAGGGGTATAATCATATCCGGCGGTCATCGCCGGATATAGGGGCCCGTAGCTCAGCTGGGAGAGCGTACGGTTCGCATCGATAGGGATACACATCGATGAGCGAGAGCGGGCCCGTAGTTCCGGAGGAAAACGCCTCTGGAAACCGTCAAAACTTAAAATAGTCAAATGCCGCTTTTTGTTCTGAAAAATGGTCAAAAAGCGGATAAATGGGCCCGTAGCTCAGCTGGGAGAGCGCCAGGTTCGCAATCTGGAAGTCGAGGGTTCGATCCCCTTCGGGTCCACCAGGAATGAAAAAGCACCGCCAATTTGGCGGTGCTTTTTCGTTAGACCACAATAAAACCACAGAGGGGAATTATTTCTGACCACTTTAAGAGAATCCGGACAGTGAGTTTCGATACTCGCCGTCCGGATTTTTTGCTTATCTTTGATTATTGCATAGCAACTGGTAAACGCACTGTGATGGATAGGACAGTGATGAGGAGCTCACAGCGGGGTAAAATTTTCTCGCCCTATTTATTGTTTGATATCGGGAAAAATGTAGCACGACTAGTTTTGATTTGTTGCATCATCATTGGAGTAATCGTTCTTTCGGTGACTGGAATCTCCCAATAGTCTTCCAGATATGCTCTTAAAACTGAGTACCCCTTTTTATGCTGCTTAACTGTTTGAACATCAAACTTTTGCTCTTTTAGTAGTAATTCGGGTAATCTATACTCGTTAATAAGTAATTTGTGCCAATACCCTTCTTGATATTCTCGAGGATAGAGATCTCTACACTCTTTCGGGACTTTTTTGATGGGTTTGGGAAGAGCGCAAAAAGAAAGGTCAAAAATATATGGGATACTTCTAGTGTGTATAGCAAAAAAAGTGCCAAAACCATCATAACTTGAATCGACTTTTCGCAGAGCTTGAAACTGTTCTCTTTGTGTTAGTACATCATTATAGCAAATGGATTTTTCTAGCTCTCGACCAAATTGAGAAATAATCCGTTCTTCAGCACTGATAATTTGGTATTTATTTAGATTTATTACATCTGTTTCGTTGGAAGTTTCCATATATGGGTAACATTTTTGGTAGACCTTTTTATCGTAAATTCCCACTGCAACGTGAGGGGACACGGGGATAATAATAAAAATACCAATTGTCGACATTCCAACTCCTCGGACGCTAAATGGATTAAGTATAAGGACAGGCATATCTGAGGTGATAAGGCGTTCTGCGGTATTGAAATGGATAACGGTAATCTGTAGGTCATCTATGGCGGTGACAAGTTCCTGACAGCTTTCAATAAGAAGTGTCGGTTTTATATCTTCATCCACTTTTTTCTCAACCATCCTGCTAATTATTTCGTCATCAGGTGCAAAATGGTATTGCGATGTAACATGTGCTGTGAGAAGTTCCTTTGCAGATGATTTCACAAAATTATGTGAAGCCACCGTTCGGCAAAACTGGTAAACGGAAAATTCTTTAATGAGTTGCTCTTGCTCAAATGTGAGGTCATAGGATTTCATACCTATAATGTCCTTTAGGACTTTTGACCACTTAGATTCTTTTTCGCTAAAGTCTTTTTCAATTTCGCCATCCTCTCCGTAAAAATATGATTTATAGCAAATGCTTTTGGTTGGGATATCTTCTATTAGAAGCGATTTGTCAAACTGATAAAACGACACTAATGCGCGCTCTTTTTTACCGCTGCCTATAACGGTGGCAAAGTTTTTTAAGTATGACCGGGGAACATAATGCTGATCCTCGGTAATCTTAATGCTCATGTGAATTCCTCCAATTCTGTAGGATAATTTCAGTATAGCATACATAAGGAGAAAAGAAGGAAAAAGATGTTCACAATAGGATATTTTTGTTGAATGATGAGGAGCATTAATCCTCGTACAAATAGGTCTATGCTGAATCTTGTTTGTGGGAAAATAGACCTCTATATGCTGTGGACAGATTCCACAGCATATAGAGGTTTTCCTTATGACACCGCCAGTGCGGCCAATTCTGCTCTGACTTCATCATAGTACTTCCGCACGGTGGAAACATCCATACTAAGTTCCCTTGCGATATAGCTCTTGTTGCTCACGCCGGGGTTCTCTCTCAGATAGGCGGCGAGCTGCTTTTTCTTGGGGCTGACACCATCGGGATACTCCGGTGCTTTACCGGAGCGCAGGGCGGCGATCTCAGCTTTCATCTGAATGATGAGATCTGCAAGTTTTGCTTCTGCTTCCTCTTGAGTACGGCCGTAGACATTTCGGGAGTGCTTCTTCCCGTCAGGCCAGATGGGGGAGTAGCGACCTTCCCACAGGTTGTCCTTGAGCTGCTTGATGTATCCGATTCCCGGTCTGCGGCGAGGCAGTTTGACTGGCTCGAAGGTTTGTACTTCGGCAGAATTCTCAGCCGTACCGCTTTCTTCGATCTCCGCTTTTGCGATGCCGCGGTCGATGCTGACAGCGGCATTTTCTTCCATCTCACTGGTAATATGAGCGTAGATATTCAGCGTGGTCTTTGCGGAAACATGCCCGATGATATTGGACAAGGTTTTCACATCCATGCCATGTTCCAGTGATATGGTGGCGAATGTGTGGCGGAGATCATGGAATCTGACACGTTTGCAGTCAGCTCGTTCCAGTATTTGCTGAAGCCGCTTTCGGACATATCCGGGGTCGATTGGTTGATCCGGCTTGATTCGGGATGGGAATATCAGGTGGGAGAACACACCCTTTTTGTACTCCTTCAGAAGCTCCACCATGACGGGCGGGAGAATGATGGTACGGAAGGCTGCGTTGGTTTTCGGCTCGCAGAGAATGATTTTCCCGCCTGCGGGTGTGAATTGTTTGTTGATGCGAAGTTCCCCGGTTTCAAAGTTCAGGTCATCCCAAGTGAGGGCAAGGATCTCGCCGCGACGCAGACCTGTGGTCAATTCCAGAAGGAAGAGTTCGTACATTCCTTCTTCCTTGGCCTGTATCAGAAATCGCTGGATCTCATCCTTGGACAGCACATTCATTTCTTTTGGTTCCGGAGGGGGAAGCTTGACACCGAGGATGGGATTTTTCTTGATGAGTCCGTCCTTGATCGCCCGTTCCAGAGACATCCGAATGACATGGTAACAGCTTCGCACCGAGCGTTCTGACATTTCCGGACCTTTGGTATCGCGGTGGATCTTTTTGCCGTTGGCTTTCATTTCGTTCAGGAATTTCTGGCAGTCAGCCTGTGTCAGCTTGTTCAGTGGGATATGACCGAGAGCGGGGATGGTGTGGACATAGATGTAGTCTTCGTAACCTTTCTGCGTGGTGGCACGGATGGTTGGTTTGCAGTGGTTTTCGTACCAGTAGTTGATCCAGTCTCCGAAGCGCATACCGGGTTTGATTTTGAAGGGAGCGACCTCGCCGTATTCTGCCTGGAGCTTCTTCAGTTTTTCAATGCACTCGGCTTTGGTTTTCGCCAATACATTTTTTGTCTTTGGTTTGCCGTTTTCATCGTAGGACACGATGTGGCGGCCTTCCCACCGTCCGTCAGTTCTCAGACGGACAGTGCCCTGACCGTTCCTTCGTTTCTTTGCCATGAACTCACTCCTTCACCATGAAATCTTCCATGAACCCGCCCACGATCTCTGAAGCTCTGCGGTGCATATCACCCGTGACATGCGTATACGTGTCGAGAGTGAACGAAGTTTTTGTGTGCCCCAGTATACCGGAGAGTGTTTTTGCATCTACACCGCTGGTCAGCGCATGAGTGGCGAATGTGTGTCTGAGGTCATGGAAGCGCAGGTTGGGAAGACCTGCTTTTTTCAGCAGTTTCTTCATACGGTGGTATCCGCTGTTGGGCATGACGGGATCTTCCGGTCGAAGAGGATTGGCGAAGATCCATTGTGAGATGGACTTTTTCTTTCGCTCCTTGAGGAGCTGCACCGTGCTGGGCGGCAGTTTGATGTTCCTGCGTCCAGTGGCGGTTTTGGTGTCGCTTACATAGTAACCGCCGCCTGCTTTCGTGTGCAGCGTTCTGCGGATGGAGAGTGTTCCTTTTTTCTCGTCGAAGTCCGTCCACATGAGTCCGCACAACTCACCTCGGCGGAGTCCTGTGGTGATCTCCAGATAGAAGAAGTCATGCCAGTGCTCATCTGCTTTTATGGCTTCCATGAACCGTTCGAGCTGCTCGTCATTGAGAATGGTTTTTACCGTGGTGGATTTTTTCGGAAGCGTTACATCATTACTGGGATTCTTCACGATGAGATGTCGATTCACCGCCACATCCAGCGCTTGGTGCAGGACATCATGTATTCTGCGGATTGTGGTTCCCGACAGTGGTCCGCCGGTAGCACTGCCTTCTTTCAGTAACTTGCGGTACAGGCTCTGGATCTCGGCTGTGGTGACTTTGCAGATCTGTTTGCTTCCGAGATAGGGTTTGACATTTCGCTCTATGTATCCCTGGTATCCATTGAAGGTCGTTGGACGCACCGATGGTTTCGCACATTCTTCCAGCCAGATATCCAGCCATTCGCCCAAGGTCATGCGGCTGTCTTCGGTGAGTTCGGCTCCGTCGAATTCGTCGATGCTCCGATGCAGTTTCTCCATCAGAGCTTTCTGTGTTTTTGCGGACATGTAGTGGAAGATCGGGTCACCGTTTTCCTTGTGACCGACCACGATACGGCCTTCCCAACGACCATCGTTCCGTTGCCGCACCATGCCGTCACCGGATGGTCTTCGTTTTGCCATTTGGTTTACCTCCCGTATGTTTCTAATCTTTGATTAGGCGTCGCATCTCCTGCGTTGGGTATCGCTGTTTGCAGTTTTCTCAGTTCTTCGTCTTTCTCGAAAGCACTCATGGGATCTTTCGCCAACTCCCGATGAATGCAACAGGCGAGACGGTAGCCGCTGATGAAGCTGTGGAGTGTTGCTTCGCTGTGGAAAAGATCTTCCAGATCGATCAGCTTCAGCAGGAGCTTCCTGTCCTCTGATTCCAAACGAGGGGAGAGCTGTTTATGGATTTGGCGGATGTCTCCGGACAGGTTTTGGAAGAACTCCGGTTTTGGTTCAAACTGCTTTTGCAGGATTCTCATGTAGTCGTACATTCGTGTCGCCTCCTTTGGCAACACAACCAATACCACAATTTTCCGAACAAAGCTACTACAATTTGTAATTACGCTGTATTGACATTTTCTTTGCTTCGGATATACTATAGTCAAGGAGTTGATTATTATGGATGCCATGAATGTAGCTGCTGCCCCTAAGACCGCCACCTTTCAGATGCGGATCAATCCGGAGATCAAACAGCAGGTCGAGGAGATTTACGCCCGTCAGGGACTTTCTTTTACCGATGCCGTGAACATTTTCATTCAGCAGTCCCTCAATATGGAGGGGCTTCCTTTCCTTGCATCCCCCGAAAACGAGGAATACATGAAGGCGAAAGCAATGCGCCGCCTTATGGCAGAAGTTCAGAAGGGCTGGGATTCCGCAGAGAGGGATGGCTGGGTGTCCGAAGAAGATGCTTGCCGCCTGTTGGGTATTGACGAATGAAGCTCAGGTATACGCCCGAAGCAATTTCAGATCTGCAAAACATCAAGCAGTATATCAAGGCCAATTTGCACAACCAGACAGCGGCACTTCGCATCTCCAAAATGATTCTCGATAATTGTTCGTCATTGAAGTCATTCCCGGAGTCCGGTATCGGCCTTTCTGTATTGACCGGGTACGAGACTGACCTTCGAATGCTTGTCTGCGAAAATTATATTGCCCTGTATCGCATTGATGCTGATGCCGTCAGCATCGCCCGTATCATCCACGCAAAGCAGGATTATATGCGAATTCTGCTTCGTGGTCTGCATGAATAATAAGTTGTTTTGACAGCGCTCCCGCCAGGAGCGCTGTTGTCATTTTACAGGGATATCATCGGACCATAATCGGGATGATCATCCTCCTTGTGACCCAGAGCGATACGCTTGTCCTGTATTTCTGCCCACCGCTTGCGGTCGATCTGAATTCCTCCGGGCTGAGAGCGGGGAAGCGAGTTGTCCCGAAAGATGCGGCTCATGTGATGGAAGATCCGGTTCACAGCACAGAACACAGACAGAGGAGTGACGGAGTTTCTTCGCTCCATCAATGCTGACGCATACGGATGGCCTTGCTTGGCTGACGTACTGAGCCAGTAGAGACCTTGAGACTTGTCCTTCTCTACACCGATACCTTCGAGATACATCTTGCCGAGTATATACTGAGCATATTGGTTCCCCTGTTTTGCGGACTGTGTGAACCAGTCCAGGGCCTTGCCAGCATTCTTCTCCGTATTCTCACCCTTCAGATATTCCTTTCCCAACAGGTATGCGGCGAAAGTATGACCGTTCTTTGCGGCTTGCTCCAGCCATTGCATCCCCAGTTCTGCATTATGAACTTCAATATCATCAGAGAGATATAATTTACCAAGTGCGTACTGCGCTGCGACTAAACCTTGCCGTGCCGCATCGCTCAGAGCGAACTTGGCAAATTCAGAGTTGGGAATCAGCGGATTGCCATCACGGTACAGTTTGCCGATGCAGTATTGCGCATAGGGATCACCGCTTTCGGCAAGTCGTTTCATCTCATCTACAGCATCAGTCCGATCATCCAGTTCCAAACTTTCGTCACGAATGTTTTCAAGGATCTCCCAGTATTCATACGGTGCTTTCGTGAATTCATCCGGCTCGTCCGTTCCGGTGATGGCCCTGTCCTCAAAAGTAATTTTGCCGAGTCGAAGATTTTCTGCTTCGCGGATGATAGCATTCCTGAACGATAGGGAGCCGCTCCATCTGATCAACGATCTTGTTCACCAGAGCTTTCTGCGTTTTAGGAAGATACCCGTAGGACTTCTTACCACTCACCGTTTCAAGCTGCTGAGCCAGTTCCAATACGAGTTGCTCTGCTTCAGGATGGTCGCAGAGCCCTTTCTCCATTGCCCGTGCCAGTTCCAGCATTGCTTTCCGGGACTCGTGCACCAGTTCGTCACGGGACTGAGACTTCTGCTCATAGAGATGGAGCATCTCGTCGTGAAAGATATCGTTGGTGAGAACAGATTTGATCTGGCGGATGCCGTCTTTGGAGAGATACGCTTGTCCGGGTTTATCTGACCATGCCATCATGTGGACATGAGGATGCTCACCCTCATCATGGAACGCTGCGTACCAACGAAAATCATTCGGCGGAATTTTCATGGCTTCCGCGATATCGTTGCGGTGGGTTTTCAGAAGATCTCGCCATGCGGCGGCATTGTCGAAGCCAAGCCGGGCGGCATCCTCACGCTTGAGAGAGATGATGTGTGTCCACACATTGCCACGGTAGTTCTCTAGTTCATGCATCGTTGCTTCGAGATCCACGGTTTCGTCATCGCTGAAGAGGCCATGCGACCCGATGCGTTCCGCTCGAGGACGAGTCGCAATGTACTTCATGTACTGCTCGGACTGCTGAACAGAATCCCAGTTGGACTCCAAGGCCAGAGAAATAAATCTGGAGGCATTGACCTTGGTCGGTTTCGAGAGGTAGTCCTCATACTCGTAGAAAGATTTCGTGTCGGGAAAATCTTTTGCTAGTTTTCGGACGAGCTGCTCTTGCTTCTTCGTGGGGGGTCGGTCGTCAGAGATAATCTCAACTCGCTCACGAGTTGCTATGTACTTGAGGTAACCGGAAGCACCGCCGGTATTTTTGATGTAGGGACTTTTGAGGATCAGCTTTGCCATTCGTCATCATCCCAATCTTGACCATCGTAAGCTCTCGCACATTTTTCGAGCGAGACTCGACCGTTTGTTGATTTCACATTTCTAACACTCTGCGCTCTGCGTTTTTCCAAATCGTTTTGACTAAACTGATATGATTGCCCGATGATTCCCACGAGCATATCCAGCTCCACCGCGTGATTGAATGTTGCGGCAGAAAGATTTTTCTCCAGCAGACCAAGCCGCCCCTCTATGCTTGAGAGGACAGCCTTGGGGAGAAGCTGGTTATCACTGTTTAGCGCAAGATAATCCGCGTAGAAATTCACCGCCTTTTCGATGAATTCGTTCTTGCTTCGGCAGTTACTTGCCTTTTGCCATTGCTCAATTTTCTGTGCGGTTTCCGCCCTCATTCTGAAAGCGATACGGTTTCTGTCATTGCCCATAAAACCTCCATTCCGGCGGCGTGACACCGCCTAAAAGCCTTGATTTGTGGGGTCTGCGGGAAAGCAGACCCCACATTGCTGTGAAACTTCTGAAATAGACCCCATAGTACGTGACCGGGAAAACCTCCGTAAACTGCCCGCACTGCGGGCAGACGTGCACCTACCGACGGCGGTTACGACGTCAGTTCTTTATCCTGCTTCGCCTTTCGACCTCAAATTCCACCGCAAATTGGGCGAAAACTCGCTCATTCCGCAGTGTCTCCTTTTCCCACCAAACACGTTTCGCTGGGCTTCGGCGGGAGCCTTATATTTGTCCGGCATCTGCGTTCCAAACGGGGCGAAATACGCCCTCTATTCTGCGGTGGTGTCCACGCCTTACCTCGGCGGAAAAGCCGCACACAGGCGCTCACAGGGCGAAAAACGGGGTGTTTCAAGCGCTCTGTCCACTATCGGGTGCGACATACTCAACACCCAATTTTTCAGCTTTCTTGCGTGCTTTCTGAACGGCCACGGTATGATCCAGCTCCGCCATTTGCTGTTCGTGATGAAGCTCCACGGCATACTGAATCGGCAGGAGGTGATAGCGGAGACAACCGTTGCGTTTGAGACCGTCCTGGGTAATGATTTGCGTATGCTCAGTACGGATCAGACCGTGTTCCTCCAGTCTGTTAACATACTTTGCCACGGTGTTGATGGAGAGACCTAGCTTTTTTGCAATCTTGGAATAGCTGGTGAGACATTCGTAGGTCTTCCGGTCTTCAATGCGCAGCAGATACGCATAGATGACGAGCTCGTATGCATGCAGATGCAAATCGAAAACGACATTGGGAGTAATGAAATAATTACCTTTCAGCTCTTGCCGAGTGTACTTAGATTTCATTCTTCATGCCCCCCTTCGTGTGAGTGGAGATCCACTTTTTCAACTCTTCTTTCGGAACGACAATGCGTTTTCCAATTCGCAGAGAGGGAAAGTCATCTTCCTGAATGAGTTCGTACACGCTGGATTCGGAAACACCCAGCAGGTCGACGAGTTGTTTCACATTCAGAAGCAGGGGGAGTTCGTCATAGCTTGTGTAAATGGTTTTCTTCAAATAGAGATCATCCTCCTTTGCAGCTCAGTGTGATGGGTAGCGATATTCAGTTGTTGTTTGAGACAGTTCTTTGTTATCACCTCTTTCCGTAGAAGACTCTGCACAAGAAAAACAAGGGCAGGTACCAAACGAGCGCGCCACAGCAAACACTTACGGTCATTCCATAAGTGCTCAATGTGACGACTGCTAATTTGGTACCTGCCCTTGGCTATTCAGTATGGTGCCGGTGGCTCCACCAGTGGTGGGACGCGCAACTCCATACCTGTATACTCTTTGAGTATCCCATATTCACAGATGGGAGGACGGTCGGCTTCGTCTCAATATTAGATTACGATTTTTTCATGGCAATGATGCTGCAGTGGAAGTCCTAACTTGATTCTGAGCTTTGCATCCAGATATATCATGCCGATGCGGTGATGGCATTTGGAGCAGACACGGATGTGTTCCCGTGGATAGTTCAGATACTGCGGATCGATCATATCATAACAGAGGATGTCATTCTTAACATGCTTATCGTAGACCGCATACATGAACTTCCCACAGTTAGGACAGTTGATAGTTGGTTGGCGTTTGCGCTCCGGATTTGAACCTTTGTTCTTCGAACAAAAAATGAACTCTCCGTCCGGAGTCAGATGTATGCATGAAGTTCTGGACAATAACCATCACTCCTGTTCAAGGTTGTGTACTGCGCAGACAGCAACGCCCTGGATCTGAAGCTCATCCACATAGATGGGAGCGTAGGTTTCCTGATCGGCGTTGCAGGAGTAGAGAAAGTATCTCTGCTGATTTTCATCGTAGCACAGCTTCTTCAAATTGTTCAGGCCATCATCATAGAGAGCAACCACCAGATCACCGACCTTGGCGGAGTTCTGTTTCCGAACGATCACATAATCTCCTTCGTTGATTCCGGCATCCACCATGGAGTTGCCCTTGGCAATGAGAGCGAAGAACTCACCCTTACCTACCAGCGCTTCCGGCATACGAATGTACTCGAGGACATTTTCTTCCTCGTAATCACCGGGGCCGCAGGAAACACGACCAAGCACCGGCATGGAGTAGTGATCCCGCTCTTTCTTTATGCGGGTGGTTCCGATGCTGCGCCGTCCGCTGTAGTTCAGTTCGCCGGATTCACGCATAGAGACCAGATAACGGTGAACGGTAGTGTTGGGAATACCGGTGCCGACGCAAATATCATGCACGGCAGGGACGATGCCATGTCGGCCATAATACTCGTTGATGAAATTCAAGATGGTGACCTTTTTGGTGTTGTCCTGCTTTCGCATAGCGCCGCATCCTTTCTGGAATAAAATGTTCCGTGGTTAAACTATAACACAGAGAATAAGAGTCTGTCAATAGTTTTGGAATGTTATATTCCAAAATAATAGTATAAGACACATAGATATGTGTTCTGTCGTACGGGCGGGAACGACCTAATCTTTGATTAGGCGTAGCATGTCCTGCGTCGCTCAGGAAAAGCAAGTGATAGTTAGTGTCTTGACATTTAATTTCATCAGCATTATAATAATTCCAGTTTTTAGGAAAGGAGCAAGAACCATGATGACCATTATTTCTATGAGATGCCTTGCTCTGAGTACGCTTACCCGGTGACAGTCGGGGATTGTGTATATTTTTACGGCGCAGGCATGGCCTGCGCCGTTTTTGCGTTTTGGAGGACTTTATGGAAGTGAAATATGGTACGGTTCTGGAGATAGAATCGTGGATGGAATTGGTACAGCAAGTCCGATGGAATTTTCCCGGTCTGGAAACGGAGCTG
>JAZLEB010000051.1:0-17384 GCA_045615065.1 Candidatus Pelethomonas sp.
GAACGCCTTGGGAGAATTTTTGGGTACTTTTGTTTCTATACAAAAGTACCCCGTCGGAGACTGGACACGGCGGCAAGCTAGATGGCGACTCCTCTGCTGCGACAGCAGCACGGTTTGCATTTGCAAAAACAAACTCCCCGACAAACTCCAAGTTACCGATTCGGGTAAGTATTATTCCTCATCAGTTTCGGTATCTTCGAGATACATTTCTTCGGCGGTTTGCAGCGCGTTAGAGAGAATATCCCTTATGCGCTGAAACTGCAGAAGATCGTCGGTGTCCAGCAAAGTCAAGGCTGCGTCTATTTCCCCTACCAAATAGGCGTAAAGTTTTTGATAACTGACCATAAAAGCCTCCGTTTGGTTAAAGTCTAATATTACAATACAAAAGTATTTTTATCAATGTCAAGTATTTCGGTAAAAATAAATTGTAATATTTGACTTTGGAGGTCGGCTATGCTGGGGCAGACGATACGGAAATTGCGTCAGGAACGCGGTATGAAACAGGAAGAACTTGGAGTTGCCGTCGGTGTAAGCAAGCAGAGCGTGTCAAATTGGGAAAATGAAAATATCATGCCGTCGATTGATCTCCTTATTCGTCTGGCTGATTGTTTTGGCGTTACCACAGATCATTTGCTTGGACGAGCTGAGAGATCGACGGTTGATGTTACAGGTCTGAAAGAACGGGAGATCACGCACATTCAGATGTTGATCGAAGACTTGCGCGGAACGAACTGATTAGAAAATAATAAAAAAGCCGCCCATCGGGCGGCGTTTTTATTACAGCATGGGATAGCGGCTGGTTTTATGCAGCAGGAGTGCCACATACAGGGCATCGATATTGCCGCGGGTGGTATCCTCGCCGAAGCTGATGCGGATGGTGCCTGCGGCGGTGCGTTTGTCCAGACCCATGGCGGTGAGGACATGGCTGGCCTTGCCCTGATGGCAGGCGGAGCCGGCGCTGACATAGATGCCGCGCGCGTCCAGTTCGGACACGATGTTCTGGCTGGGATAGCCGGGGAGGGACACGGAGAGGATGTGAGGTGCGTCGCCACGTCCTACCACAACCAGATCGGGGATGGAGGCCAGCTTATCCAGCGCATAGTTGCGCAGAGAGCCGGTATGAGAGAGGATGTCATCCAGATGCGCTACGCGGTACTCCACCGCCTTGGCAAAGCCGACGATCTGCGCTACGGGTTCTGTGCCGGCGCGAAGACCGGATTCCTGACCGCCGCCGTAGATCATGGGCTGGGGAGCCTTTGCCTTGCCGCCCACATACAACGCGCCGATGCCCTTGGGTCCACCTACCTTGTGGGCGGAGATGGAGATATAGTCCGCGCCAAGATTCTTGGCGGTAAAGGGAACCTTCAAAAATGCCTGCACCGCATCGGTATGCAGCAGGGCGGCAGACTGCTTGACGCGCAGCAGGGCGGCAACTTCATCTACCGGGTAGCGCACACCGGTCTCGTTATTTACCAGCATCATGCTGACGAGAGCGGTATCCTCCTGCAGAGCCTTTGCCACCTGCTCCACGGTGATCTTACCCGCTTTGTCGGGTTTCAGATAGGTGACGGTGTAGCCCTCCTGCTCCAGCGCCTTCATCAGCTGAATAACAGCGCTGTGTTCCACAGCGGTGGTAATGATGTGCTTACCTACCCGGCGGTTCTGATGGAGGGCGGCGCGGATGGCCCAGTTGTCGCTCTCGGTGCCGCAGGAAGTGAAGTAGAGCTTCTCCGGTTTGCAGCCAAGGGCGGACGCAATGGTGGCGCGGCTCTCCTCCACCAGCGCCTTCGCGGCGCGTCCGGTGCTGTATTGGGAGGAGGGGTTGGCATAGCCGCGGACGAGAACTTCGGTCATCGCCTCGGCGACTTCCCGGGAAACGGGAGTGGTAGCTGCGTGGTCAAGGTAGTGCATGATCTATCTCCTTACCGACCGGAAAATGAAAAAATTTTCACTTGCCAGTCGAAACAATGTGTACTATAATAGGAAATCCGTTAAGGGGCGAGTTGTGATGGATCACAGGTTCGCCTAACCATAAATTATAGTCGCCGATGGCAAGAAAAGCAAGGGGGGAAACGGGTGAAAATTGCGATTCATACACTGGGCTGCAAGGTCAATCAATACGAAACACAGGCTATGGAGCAGGAACTGGCTGCAAGGGGTCACGAAACCGTTTCCTTTGACGAAAAAGCCGATGCATACATCATCAACACCTGCACGGTGACGGCGGTAAGCGACAAAAAATCCCGCCAGATGATCCGCCGCGCCCGCAAGGAAAACGGTGATGCCATCGTGGCGGTCTGCGGCTGCTATGCCCAGACCAAGCCAGAGGAAGTGGCGGCGCTGGATGTGGATCTTGTGAGCGGTACCGGCGACAGAATGAAATTCCTTGACCTGCTGGAAAGCGCTGTGCGGGAAAAGGAGCCTGTTCTGTCTGTGGACGATGCCATGCGGCGCAGAAACTTTGAAGTTCTGAGCGCCGGCGGCATGGCGGAGCGCACCCGCGCCATGCTGAAGGTGGAAGACGGCTGTGTGAATTTCTGCAGCTACTGCATTATCCCCTACGCGAGAGGGCCCATTCGCTCCCTGCCGATTGACATCGCTGTGGAGCAAACGAAGAAACTGAAGGAGGAGGGATACCGGGAGATCGTGATCACCGGTATTGAGATATCCTCCTGGGGTCAGGATCTTAAAAGCGGCATGAGCCTTATCGATCTGCTGGAAGCGGTGAGCGAGGCGGCGGGCGATCTCAGACTGCGGCTTGGATCGCTGGAGCCGCGCACCATTACGGAAGAGTTCTGCCGGAGAGCCGCGAAGCTTCCGAATCTCTGTCCCCATTTTCACCTGTCCCTGCAGTCCGGCTGCGATGATACATTGCGCCGTATGAACCGCAAATATGATACCGCACGGTATAAAGAAAGCGTTGAATTACTGAATGTATACTTCGATCACCCGGCCGTGACCACTGATCTTATTGTTGGCTTTCCGGGGGAGACAGAGGAGGAGTTTGAAAAGACGCTTGCGTTCATCCGCTCCTGCCGTTTTGCGGAAATGCATATTTTCCCCTATTCCATTCGCACCGGAACTCCCGCTGCGAAGATGGAGCAGGTGCTCAAGGCAGTGAAGGAGGAGCGCGCCGAGCGCGCGGCCAAAGTCGCTGCGGATATGAAAAAGGCGTATCTGTCCAACTGTGTGGGCAAGACTTTCCCTGTGCTTTATGAACAGAAGTATGATGGCCTTTACTGCGGCCATGCCCCCAACTACGCTTCTGTGGGGATAGAAGGAGAAAACCTCCATAACCGGGTGGTGGAGACCCGAATTACCGCCGTGAAGGACGGTATGCTGCTGGGCGAGCCGGCAGAAACGATCTGATCAGAAAGAGAGAAAGAGAAACATGTTTAACTTTTTTGCTTATATTTCCCGCATGAAATATATTTCCCGCTGGTCTCTGATGCGCAACAGCTTTTCCGAGAACATTCAGGAGCACAGCCATGCTGTCGCGGTGCTGGCGCATGCGCTGGGTGTGATCCGCAGAGATGTGCTGGGCATTCCCTGTGACCCCAATGCCTGTGCTACCGCTGCGCTCTATCACGATGCCGCTGAGATTCTCACCGGAGACCTTCCCACCCCTATCAAATACTACAGCCCCGCCATCCGCGAAGCCTACAAGCAGGTGGAGGGGGAGGCTGCCACCAAGCTTCTGGATATGCTGCCCCGCGAACTGCGCGCCTCCTATGAGCCTCTTCTCCGGGAAGAGGATGAGGAGATCCGCCACATCGTGAAAGCGGCCGACAAGCTTTCCGCCTACATCAAGTGCGTGGAAGAGCTGCGCGCAGGCAACAATGAGTTCCGCGACGCGGGGCGGGAGACACTGGAATCTCTGAAGGCTATGAAAATGCCGGAGGTGGATTGGTTCCTGCAGCATTTCGGCGGTTCTTTCGGCCTGACTCTGGACGAGCTGAGGAATCAGTAATAGGAAATATTGCGGTAAAAAAGAGGGGGCATGCCCTCTTTTTTGCTTTTTTGACGATTTTTGTGCATGATTTTTTCACAAAATGCAAGAAAACACTTGCCTTTTCCGTACCCTTGTGGTATTATCACACCAGTAAGAGCGGTAGACCAGAGTGGACTTTTCAAAGTCCGCTCTTTTTGTTGACCTTTATTGGGTGAGCAAAATCCCGCGTGAGTGTATGAATTAAGAGCGAGGTAACGTTATGGCAAAAGTAACGGAGATCGTGGCCGAACTGGCCGCTCCCGCTGTAGCTGCCGCAGGCTGCGAACTGTGGGATGTGGAATATGTGAGAGAGGCAGGCAGCTGGTTTCTGCGCCTGTATCTGGATAAAGAGGGCGGTGTGGACATCATCGACTGTGAGAATGTCAGCCGCGTGGTGAGCGATCTGCTGGATGAAGCCGATCCCATTGAGGGAAGCTACACCTTTGAGGTGTCCTCCGCAGGTGCCGAGCGCGTGCTTAAGCGTCCGGGCGACTTTGAGCGCTTTATGGGCAGCCCTGTCTTTGTGAAGCTCTACAAAAGCAAGGATGGCCGCAAGGAGTTCTCCGGTCACCTCAAGGGCTATGACAATGGCAACCTCACCGTTACGGTGGGCAAGCAGGATATGGTGTTCCTCAAGGATGAGGTTGCCATGTGCCGGCTGAGAATCGAGTTTTAACACATAACTGTATATAGGAGTAACAAAAATGAAGTGTGATGAAATCTTTGCCGCTCTGGCGATGCTGGAGAAGGAGCGCGGTATTTCCCAGACCTTTATGATGGATAAGATCATTCAGGCAGTGATCACCGCCTACAAGCGCGACCACGAGGGCGTGGAGAATGTGATCGTTGACGTGGATGAGGCAAAGCGCGACCTGAAGATGTTCGTGCAGAAGGAAGTCGTGGAGGAAGTGGAATTCCCCGGTACCCAGATGTCTCTGGATGAGGCCCGCGCCAAGTTCAGAAACGCAGAGCTGGGCGACATTGTGAACATTCCCGTGGATTCCATGGAGTTTGGCCGCATCGCTGCCGGCAACGGTAAGCAGGTGATCATTCAGGGTCTGCGCGAGGCTGAGCGCGGCATGGTGTACGATGAGTACAACTCCAAGCAGCATGAGATCCTCACCGGCGTGGTGAGCCGTATCGACAACAACGGCGGCATCCACCTGCGCATCGGCTCCGGCAACGAGGCCACAGAGGCAATGCTGTCCGCCGGCGAGCAGATCAAGGGCGAAGCACTGGTGGAAGGCCAGCATGTGAAGGTTTATGTGGTGGAGGTCCGCCGTGGTACCCGCGGCGCTCAGGTCATGATCTCCCGTACTCATCCCGGTCTGGTGAAGCGCCTGTTTGAGCTGGAAGTTCCCGAGATTTTCGACGGTACTGTGGAAGTCAAGTCCATCGCCCGTGAGGCCGGCAGCCGTACCAAGATGGCTGTGTGGAGCCATGACGAGTCTGTGGATCCCATCGGCGCATGCGTCGGTCCCGCAGGTCAGCGTGTGAGCAACATCGTGGAAGAGCTGCGCGGTGAGAAGATCGACATCATCAAGTACAGCGAGGATCCCGCCCAGTTCATTGCCGCCGCTCTCGCTCCCGCCGATGTGGTGGATGTGATGCTCAGCGATGAAGGCAAGGCCTGCCGCGTTATCGTGCCCGACGATCAGCTGTCCCTTGCCATCGGCAAGGAGGGTCAGAATGCCCGCCTTGCAGCAAGACTGACCGGGTATAAGATCGATATCAAGCCCGAGAGCTACAAGGAAGCAGAGTAAGCATTCTGAGCCTCACCGCGCCGAGTGGCGCGTGCGAGTGTTTCGCGAAGGCGAAACCTCGGCGCAAGGCGGAATTTACTTTCGCCGCGCAGGTAAAATGAAAAAGGGCTCCCGAAAAATCCGCGATTTTTTGGGAAAGGTCAGAATGCCCGCCTTGCAGCAAGACTGACCGGCTACAAGATCGATATTAAGCCCGAGAGTTACAAGGAAGCAGAGTAAAAAATTTTCATTTCCCTGCACCTTTTGGTGCAGGGAAATGAAAAAGAATGAAAGGTGGTCCGAGCCTTGCAGAAAGTAAAAAAGATTCCCCAGCGGCAATGCCTCGGCTGCCGCGAAATGAAGGATAAGAAGGCGCTGATCCGTGTTGTCCGTTCTCCGGAGGGCGCCATCAGCCTGGATTTCAAGGGTAAGCTGCCCGGTCGCGGTGCCTATGTGTGCCCCGATATGGAATGCCTGAAAAAGGCGCGCAAGAGCCGCGCGCTGGAGCGTGCTTTTGAAACCGCCATCCCCGCCGAGGTCTATGAGCTTCTTGAGCAGCAGATGGGAGAGAGCGATGGAGAATAATCATATCCTGAATATGCTGGGTCTCGCGCTGCGGGCAAAGCGCCTTGAAGTGGGCGAAGAGCCTGTGGGGGCGGTGTGCCGCGCCAGAGACTGCCGTCTGATCATTGTGGCCAGAGACGCGGCGGATAACACTTTCCGCCGGGTGCGCCATTTTGCCGATGCCGGACAGTGCCTGTGGATCTCTGTGCCCTTCACCAAGGATGAACTGGGCAGTGCGGTGGGCAGAACCTCCTGCGCTATGCTGGCGGTGACGGATATCGGCTTTGCTGAGGCTATTGTGAAGAAACTGGCGGCAGCAGACCCTGAGAAGTATACCCAGACCGCAGAGCAGCTCTCTGTAAAGGCACAGCGTGCGGCACAGCGGAGACGCGAGCAGCAGAATCACGAAAAAAATGTCCGCTCCGGCGGAAAAAAGCGTACCCCTAAAAAATGAGCAGAAAAGCAATTATGTAGTACCCACCATAGCGCACGCGTGGACACCCGGAAGCGAGCGGCTATGCGTGTGTTATGGTGAATTAACCGATCACTTATTGGAGGTGACCTTATTGAGTAATATCAAGTATAAGGTGAATGAGCTGGCAAAGGACCTTGGTCTGCAGACCAAGGATATTGTGGAAGTGCTGACCAAGTACTTTGACACACCTAAGAAGTCCGGCCAGAACCTGGAGGAAGAGGAGCTGAATCTGGTCTTCGAGTATCTCACTCAGAACAACCAGATCTCCGGCATTGAGGTGATCTTTGCCGAGGCAGCCGCTGCCGAGCAGGCAAAGGAGCAGCCTAAGGCCGAGGAACCCAAGAGCGCCGAGCCCAAGGCGGAGACTAAGCCCAATACTTCCGCCGCAAAGCCTCAGCAGCCTCAGAATGCTCCCAAGAGCGAGAATGCTGCTGCAGAGTCTGAGAATGCATCCCGCGTTCCCAAGACCAAGGTGGTGGATACCCGCAAAGCCACCAACATCAATCTGGATAAGTACGACGAGAAGCTGCAGGATCTGGCCGAGAGCAACGGCCGCGGCAATCGTGACGGCATGGACCAGAACAAGGAGAAGTTCCGCAATGCCGGCGGCAAGAAAAAGCAGCAGCAGATGAATTTCTCCTCCAACAAGCGCAAGCAGGAGGAGCAGGAGAAGCTGCGTAAGCTGCAGCTGGAGATCGCCAAGAAGACTCCTCTCACCGTGAAGATCCCCGACGAGATCTCTGTTGGTGAACTGGCAAGCCGCATGAAGAAGACCGGCGCGGAAGTCGTCAAGTGCCTGATGAAGAACGGCGTGATGGCATCTCTGAGCCAGATCATCGACTTCGATACCGCAGCCATCATCGCTGAAGAGTTGGGCTGCAAGGTGGAGAAGGAAGTTGTCGTTACCATCGAGGAGAAGCTGATCGACACCGCTGTGGACCGTGAGGAGGATCTGCTGCCCCGCGCTCCCGTTGTGGTCGTTATGGGTCACGTTGACCACGGTAAGACCAGCCTTCTGGACAGTGTGCGTAACGCCAGCGTGGCTTCCGGCGAGGCAGGCGGCATCACCCAGCACATCGGTGCATACCAGGTGCAGATCAATGGCAAGCCCATTACCTTCCTGGACACCCCCGGTCATGAGGCATTTACCTCCATGCGCGCCCGCGGCGCCATGGTCACCGATATCGCCATTCTGGTGGTTGCAGCCGACGACGGTATCATGCCCCAGACCATTGAGTCCATCAACCACGCCAAGGCAGCAAACATCCCTGTGATCGTTGCTATCAATAAGATGGATAAACCCACCGCCAACCCCGATCGCATCAAGCAGCAGCTCACCGAGTACGGCCTCGTGAGTGAGGACTGGGGCGGTGAGACCATCATCTGTCCCATCTCCGCAAAGACCGGTATGGGCATCGATAACCTGCTGGAAATGGTCACCCTGACCGCTGAAATGGCAGAACTGAAGGCTAACCCCAACCGTGCCGCTCAGGGTACTGTGGTCGAGGCCCGTCTGGATAAGGGCCGCGGTCCCGTTGCAACCCTGCTGGTGCAGAACGGTACCCTCAAGCAGGGCGACATCATCATCGCCGGCACTGCTGTGGGCCGTGTCCGCGCCATGGTGGACGACAAGGGCAACCGCCTTGAAGAAGCCGGCCCCTCTGTGCCTGTGGAGATCACCGGCCTTGGCGAAGTGCCCGGCGCAGGCAGCACCTTTAATGCTGTTGCCGACGAGCGACTGGCCCGTGAACTGGTGGAGCAGCGCAAGGAAGAGGAGAAGGCAAAGGCCAATGCTCCCATTCAGAAGGTCTCTCTGGAGGATCTGTTCAGCCAGATCCAGGCCGGTGAGATGAAGGATCTGAATCTGATCGTCAAGGCTGACGTTCAGGGTAGTGCTGAAGCTGTGAAGGCGAGCCTGGAGAAGCTCACCAATGAGGAAGTGCGCGTTCGCGTCATCCACAGCGGTGTTGGCGCCATCAATGACAGCGACGTGATGCTGGCATCCACCTCCAAGGCAATCATCATCGGTTTCAACGTCCGTCCTGACTCCTCCGCCCGCGACAGCGCAGCACGCAGCAACGTGGATATGCGTATGTACCGCGTTATCTACGATGCCATCAACGAGGTTGAGGCCGCTATCAAGGGTATGCTGGCTCCCAAGTTCCGCGAGGCTCTGCTGGGTCACGCCGAAGTCCGCCAGACCTACAAGGTTTCCGGTGTCGGCACCATCGCCGGCTGCTATGTGCAGGACGGCAAGATCCTGCGTAACTGCCAGGTGCGTATCGTGCGCGACGGTATCGTCATCCACGAGGGCAACCTCGCTTCTCTGCAGCGCTTCAAGGACTCTGTCAAGGAAGTTGCTTCCGGCTACGAGTGCGGTATGAGCATCGAGAAGTTCAACGATATCAAGGACGGCGACATCATCGAGTGCTTCACCATGGAGCAGATCCAGCCCGACTAAGTTTCGCTTAACAGTCAATACTAACACACGGGCGGGCAGCGCGCCCGCCCGTGTTTCCACCCTCAGATAAAGGAGGAAATTTTATGGCAAACAACAGAATCGGCCGCATCAACGAGGAGATCCAGCGCGAGCTGAGCAGTCTCATGCGCACCCTGAAGGATCCCCGCCTGCAGAGCGGTCTCTTGACCATCACTCATGTGGATACCACGCCGGACCTCCGGTTTTCCAAAATCTTTGTGAGCGCGCTCAACAAGGATCAGGAACAGGAGATGCTGAAGGGACTGAAGTCCGCCGCAGGCTACCTGCGCCGCGAGCTGGGCGCTGCCCTGAAACTGCGTTACACCCCTGAGCTGCAGTTTGTGGCAGATGACTCTATCCGCCAGGGCGCTCACATTCTGGAGCTGCTGCGCAACCCTGATGTGGTCAAGCCTCCCAATCCTGCCAACGAGCATATTGTGCTGGACGAGGAATAATCAGAAAAAAGGATCTGCCGTGTACACGGCAGAGCCTTTTTTGCGGGCAATTGACAACTTGGTCGACAAAAGCAAAATTTGCAGCATGGTTTTCTATGCACCCTTGTGTTTTGATAAAAAACCAAGTATACTGTAAAAAAGATTAGTATGCGAACGAGGAGGGGACACGATGGACAACGAGCGGGTCTTATATGTCACCTTTGATGAAACTCAATATGCTGTGCCTGTGGCGCCCGCGGTGATGACCGCAGTGGAGGAACCGGTACGGAAAAAAGCGAAAACGGTGTTTCCGCGGCGCATCACCGCGCTCCTTTTGGGCATCCTGCTTATTGCGGGCGCTGGTTTTGCTGCTGTGCAGTTCGGTATTCCCGCCCTCAGATATTTCAACGCATCCTCTAAGCTGGAAAAAGGAGACTATGTTGCCGCGCAGGCGATCTTCACTGAGCTGGGCGGGTACAGGAATGCTGCTGCGCTGGCTGACGAGGCGGGCAGGGGCATTGTCTATCTTAACGCAAAAACCTTGCTGGAGCAGGGTGACCGGGAGGGCGCACAGCTTCTGCTGGAGAAGGTCGGAAATTTCCTTGATGCGGAGGAATTGCTGCAGGATATCATAAACGAGATCACCTACGAGCAGGCTTCGCAGGACATGGAAAAGGGCCTGTACATTGCTGCCCGGGAGGGCTTTGAGAAGCTGGGTACTTATGCCGATGCCGCGGAAAAAGCAGAGGAGTGCCGTGTACTGCATGAAGCCAAGGTGTCACAAAAGACTTACGAGCGTGCCTGCAGGCTGATGGCGGAGGACGACATAGTCGGCGCGTACAGAGAGTTTGCCTCCATTCCCGACAGGAATTATAAGGACACGGCGAAAAAGCTTGAGGAACTGATGTCTCAGTTTGAACAGATGGCGGAGCAGTATGCGCAGGCGGGAGAGCGGGGTGTCGTGCTTGCCTGCATCCGGATGGTGGAAGAGGTTGATGCCGATCGGGGTGCTGCACTGCGGGCGCGGCTTATTCCGGCCGAGGAATGTGTTCCCGACCAGTCCTTCTACATTTTGGATACTTCGCATGTGACACGCATCTACTACGGCACGACCAAGGAGGAGCTTGCCGCTGTGGTCATCTACATGCTGCTGCATGGACAGATGGATATGGCGCTTATGTCCAACGCGGAGCTGGATTACAACGTGTTTGTTGACCGGGCGCTGCAGGGCATTGATCTGGCGGGTGAGATCCTGCCGGGCTATGGCGCTACTTATAATCCGCTGACCTATGTGGGCGATAGGTATGTGAAGTACAATCTGACCAGCCAGCAGGAATACAGTGAATTCGAGCGCACACAGAACATCAAGCGCTTCAAGGCGTTCTGTGAGGATTCTGTGCTGGCTATGACAGAAGCCGGTCTCCTCAGCGAAACGATGAGCCGCAGACAGAAGGCGGAAGTTATCTTCAATTGGGTCTGTTTCTACCTGACCTATGACCAATCCCTGCATATCCACGATGTTGGCATCGCGGTGCGGGATAAAAAGGGTGTATGCGAAGCTTTTGCGGCGCTCTACAACCGCATGTGCAATCTTGCAGGCGTCCCGACTTACGGACAGATCGGTCTGGGCGGCGACGGAAGACACATTTGGAGCTTTCATGTGGATGAAACCGGCGAGATATACTACTCCGACTCCACATGGGGAGATTCCTATCCGATTGATTACAGCGTAGCGCCGGAAGAACCCACGCTGGAACGGTTTATGGAGTACTATCTGGAGCGATGCATGCAGAAGGCGATGGCGGAGAGAAGCGGATTCCCCGGCAGCAATATGCGCCCGGAGGATGTATACTTCTGGTCTAAGACCCTGTGGTACACCCATAAGGCGGAACGCACCACGGATGAGATCATGGCCTTCCATGTGAGCATTACCGGCGGCACAAAGAAATAATGAAGTAAAATAAAAATAAGATAAAAGGAGAATCATCTATGTCTGCATCTCAGGTTTATTTCACCAACTTGCGCGCCAGATCCGGCGACAACCTCCTGCAGAAGCTGGAGCGCCTTATTGACAAGGCAGGGATGGGCACCATTGATTTTGAGGGCAAGTATGTTGCTATCAAGATCCACTTCGGTGAGCCCGGTAACCTGGCCTATCTGCGTCCTAACTACGCCAAGGTCGTGGTGGACTATGTGAAGGCTCGCGGCGGCAAGCCTTTCCTCACCGACTGCAACACCCTGTATGTTGGCGGCCGCAAGAATGCGCTCGACCATTTGGACAGCGCGTACACCAACGGCTACAACCCCTTTACCGTGGGCTGCCATTTGCTGATCGCTGACGGTCTGAAGGGTACCGACGAGGTCTATGTTCCTGTGGAGGGCGGCGAGTATGTGAAGGAGGCCAAGATCGGCCGCGCTGTGATGGATGCGGATATCGTGATCTCTCTCAACCATTTCAAGGGCCATGAGGAGGCCGGTTTCGGCGGTGCTCTGAAGAATCTGGGCATGGGCTGCGGCTCCCGCGCCGGCAAGATGGAGATGCACTCCGCCGGCAAGCCCAACATCCGCGAGAAGCGCTGCGTTGGCTGCGGCTGCTGCGAGCGCATCTGCGCCCACGGCGCACCCATCAAGGGTGAAAACGGCAAGTATACCATCGACCACGATAAGTGCGTTGGCTGCGGCCGCTGCATCGGTGAGTGTCCCAAGGACGCAGTGGTCTCCGCAAACGATGAGCACGCCGAGGTCCTTAACTATAAGATCGCTGAGTACACCAAGGCTGTGATCCACGGCAGACCCAATTTCCACATCAATCTGGTGATGGATATCTCCCCCAACTGCGACTGCCACGCGGAAAACGATATGCCCATCGTGCCTGATGTGGGTATGTTCGCCTCCTTTGACCCCGTTGCGTTGGATACCGCCTGCGCCGACGCAGTGAACAAGATGCCCGTTCTGCCCGGCAGCTGGCTGGATGACAACATCCATGAGCACGGTCATGACCACGGCGACCACTTCCATATGACACATCCCAACACCAACTGGCGTGCCTGCGTGGAGCACGGTGAAAAGTTGGGCATCGGTCAGCAGGCCTATGAGCTGGTCACCATCAAATGATGAAAGAGAATAACATGTTTGGCGGCTACAGCGACGAAACCATAGATTTCCTCTGGGGTGTACGGTTCAACAATAACCGTGAGTGGTTTGGAGAGCATAAGGAGGAGTATCTTACCTATCTCCAGCGCCCCACCAACGCCCTTGCCCGGGAGATCCACGACCGCTACCTGAAGAAATACCCCAAGGAGCAGATCAATCTTCATATTTCCCGCATCTATCGGGATGCCCGCCGTCTGCAGGGCAAAGGACCCTACAAGGACTACCTGTGGTTCTCTCTGCGCATCGAGCACGGCTTTGAGAGCCGCCATCCGGAGCTGTGGTTCGATATCAGTCCTGAGGGCTGCAGCTACGGCTGTGGTTTCTGGGGTGCGACACCTACTATGATGGCGGCTATGCGCCGGGAGATGGACGACCAGCCCGAAAAGATGCTGCGCCTGGTGCGTGCCTTTAACAAGCAGGACACCTTCCTGCTGGAGGGACAGGACTACAAGCGTCCCAAGATGGATCCCGAGAATGAACTGGCGGCATGGTACAACAAGAAGAACATTGTTCTGCGCGGCGCGCTGCCCTTTGATGACACAGCCTGTTCTCCGGAACTGGCAGATGTGATCATGGATGGATTTGAATTCCTCAAGCCGTATTATGATTTCTTTGAGTCCTTCTGCGTGGGCGGAATGGAAGATCTGAAGTAAAGACGACAGGAGTGCCTTCCGGCACTCCTGTTGTTTTTTATGTCAAATCATTCAGAATGGATTGGAGCCAGCGTTCAAGACTTTCGTTCCACATATCGTCCCGGCCCTCTTTGCGGAAGGCTTCGATCACGCCGTTGGCAATGCGTTCGCACCGCTGCGCCTCGTCGTCCTCATTCTTCCTCTTGTACCGTTCCCGCATGACGAAGAGCATGGCGAGCATTTGGTCATAACAGAGTCCCATATGCCGTTTTGCCGCATCCAGAGAGTCTTCGCCCTCCAGCATGAATGCCATTTCCTCCAGCTTGGTGAAGTACAGCTCAGGGATCTGATTCAGTGTGGGTGCGACCAGCGCCTGCTGCCCTGTGCGGTGATAGGTATCCGCAAGGATCCGCAGGGCATCGTACTTCACCTCGGCATCCTTTGTTCCTTCGATCAGAGTTTTGCAGATGGTGATCGTCTCCTCACTGCGGGCAGGATCACCCTCCAGTACAACGAGAAGGTTGTTGAGAATAATATCATTTCCGGGATACTGTTTCAAACCTTCGCGCAGCATTGCTTCTGACCGCGCGGGATCGCTGAAACGGTACTCGGCAGCATCCCAGCAGAGATCCATCACCCTGCTTTCCACTTCCAGATGGTTGTAGTCGAACAGTTCATCCGTGGATACGCCGAAGAAAGAGGCCAAAGCGGGGATCAATGCCACATCAGGCATGGCGGTTCCGTTTTCCCACTTACTGACAGCCTGAAAACTGATGCCCAGATACTGCGCCAAAACTTCCTGAGAGATGTTCCTTGCTTTTCTGAGTTCGCGGATCTTATTGCCTAAATTCACATTCATAATTGTGCTCCTGATTGATTGAGTTTTGACCGTTAACGAATCTGTCATTACCATACCATAACACCTCGCGAGAGAAAATAACGCAGAGGTTGAGAATTTTTCAACTGCGGGTAGAAAAATCCGGTCTGTGAACTGCTCACAGACCGGATTTTTGTTTACTTGCAAACGAAGCTGAACCAACCCTCGGAGTGGTTTGCTTCCAGAACGGTGAAGCCGGCTTCCTCCAGCTTGCCGCGGACTTCGTCGGCACGGTCATCAATAATGCCGGAGGTGATAAACACGCCGCCCTCCTTCATCAGGGGACGCACGGTGGGAGCGATGGCGATGATCACATCGGACACGATATTGGCCACCACGATGTCATAGTCGGCACCCATGTCCGCTCTCAGACGGCTGTCGGTGGTCACATCTCCGGCACGGACGGTATAGCGGTCGCGGCCGATGCCGTTCAGTGCGGCGTTTTCGTAGGCAACACCCACCGCCTTATCGTCGATATCGCAGGCATAGGCGTGCTCGGCACCCAGCAGCAGGGATGCAATGGAGAGAATACCGCTGCCGCAGCCCAGATCCAGTACACGGGTGCCGGGCTTCACCAGCTTTTCCAAAGCAGTGAGGCACAGGCGGGTAGTGGCGTGGCTGCCGGTACCGAAGGTGAGTCCGGGATTCAGGCGCAGCTCCACACGGCCGTGGGGATCTGCCGTTTCCCAATCGGGAATGACGATCAGGCGGTCGCCGATCTCCATAGGTTTGTAGAATGCCTTCCAGTTGTTTTCCCAGTCCGCATCCTCCACACCGTCCATGGAGAGGATCAGAGGAGCGTACTCGGGGTGAGCTTTCTTCAGCTCCGCCATGGCGATGCGCACTGCCGCCACAGTGGTGAAACCTGCGTCACTGTCCTCCAGATAGAAGGTAATGCGGCACTTGCCGGACATGGAGCGGTCCAGTTCATCGTCCACATAATCCCAGTACTGGCGGTTGGTTTCCAGAAAATTACGAAAATCGCCCTCGTCCTCAATCACAAGACCCTCGATGCCCAGATCACCCAGCATGTCGCTGACAGGTTCGAGTCCCGCGGGGGAGGTATCGATATGAAGTGCAAGCCATTTCATTGCGTTGATCTCCTTTTTGGTGCAATATCTTATGTCATTATATACGATGGCGCACAGCAAAACAAGTGCGGGATGATTTTCCTTCGATACTGTTACAAAATTGTAATGCATTTTACAAAAAAAGATGGTAGAATAGCATGGATTGCAGTAGTGCGCGGAAAGATGCGCGCATAACATATTGTTCCATAGCGGAAGGAAAGGAGGCTGTCATGCAGGGAAAACATCTGCCGGGCAGATATGCGGCGGCACCGGAGAAAAGTACCGGAATGGGATTTTTCGGCAAGGCAGCACTGATCACACTGATCAGCATTGCAGTACTGGCGGTCGCAGGTGCGGCGGGTATTGGAATTTACGCAAACCATATCTATACAGGAATTTTCCCCGGTGTATCGGTGGAGGGTATTGCGCTGGACGGGCAGACACTGCCTGCTGCCCAGGGCTTGTTGGATCAGCAACTGGCGGCCAGAGTAAAGGCGGACACGGTCACTGTTACCGCGGACGGTGAGGTGCTGGGCACCTACACCCGTGAGGAACTGGGCGTGCGTGTCCACACGGCGGAGGCGGCGCTGAAGGCATACAAGGTAGGGCGCGAAGAAGGCGCTGCCGGCTGGTTTGATAATGCGCTGACCATGGTTCTTGCTTTTCTGGGGGAACAGGTGCAGGTAGAGCCGGCTCTCAGCTACGATGAAGCGGTGCTGTATGATGTGGTGGAACAGCTCTCGAAGGATTTTAACCGCGACGGCGCGGATGCGTTCTATGAACTGACGGATGACGGCCTGTACGCCACCAAGGAATTGAGCGGCAGAGAGCTGGACGGCGATGCGCTGACGGAGCTTTTGCGCGGCGGCAAAAATGAGGTGGAAGTACCCTTTGCGGAGATTCCCGGTGAGCCGTTGGATCTGGAGGCTATGGCGGATGAGATCAGCGCGGAGGCGCTGCCTACCCGCTACGATATCGAGCAGGGCAAGGTGGTAGAGGGTCAGTGCGGCGTAGAGATCGATGTGGAAGCGGCGCAGTATGTGATGGATGCCGCTGCTGAAGGTGAGCGGATCAAGCTGCCCGCCAATGTCACTGTGCCGGACATGACCGCAGAGGAGATGGAATCGGTGCTGTTTCGCGATCTGCTGGCAACCGCATCTACATATGTGTCCGGAACAAAGACCAGAAAAGGCAATGTGCGCCTCTCCGGTGAATTTGTAAACGGAACCATCCTCAACCATGGGGATGTGTTTGACTACAACCAGATTGTAGGTGAGCGGACTGTGGAGCGCGGCTTCGGTGAAGCCTCCGCTTACCGTGACGGAAAAACCGTGCAGGAACTGGGCGGCGGTATCTGCCAGACCTCCAGTACCGTTTATTATGCGGCGCTTCTGGCGAATCTGGAGATCGTTGAGCGCGCCAACCACCGGTTCTATCCCGGTTATATTGAGCTGGGCATGGATGCTACCGTATCCTGGGAGGGACCGGAATTCCGGTTCCGCAATGATACCGGCTATCCCATTCGCATTGAGGTCATTTACAAAAATGATACCCTCACTGTGAATATCTACGGTACCAAGACCGATGATACATATGTGGTCATGACTCACGAGGTCACAGAGAAAACATCGTATCAGACGGTTTATGAAGAGACGATGGAGCTTCCCTGGGGTACCGAGAAGGAGAAGCAGTCCGGTTATACCGGCTACAAAGTGACAACCTACCGCAATGTATATGACAGCGAGGGAAACCTGATTTCCAGCGAGGTAGAGGCAAAGAGCAACTACCGCAGCCGCGACAGGATCATCCTCGTAGGTATTGCCGGAAAGCCTGCTGAAACCGGCGGTGAAGAGCCAACGATCCCGGATGACGGCGCTGAGGAGGATCCCGGCATCATTGTACCGGATGATGATGCTCCTGGTTGGCTGTAAAAATCAAAAAAAGTTGTGTCGGCAGCGCAAGCCTTG
>JAZLEB010000052.1:0-10501 GCA_045615065.1 Candidatus Pelethomonas sp.
CTCGTAGGAATAGGTTTTGATGACCTTGGCTCCCGCACCCAGCGAGGCCTGACGGGCCGCCTTGGCGGTAAGCTCAGGCACAAGACCGATAGCTACCATGCGAAGGCCGCCGGCGGCGCTGGAGCAGGCGTACTGCTCCGCAAACTCCACCTCACCGATCTTTTCGCGCAGGATAGCTACAGCATTGCGAAGGCCATCCATGATGTCCGTTTCAATGGTGGTGAAGCTCTGGGCGGTGCCCAGAATCTCCTCACTGTCCACATCCACAGCAGTCACTTTGGTGTAGGTACTGCCAAAATCGATCAACAGTACAGCTTTCATATGTACTCGCCTTCTTACTCAGTTCAGACCCAGGTCTTCCTTCAGGCAATCGATGTCCACCTGAGGATCGGTGCCGGGACCGAATGCACGGTCGAAGCCCAGTGCCTTATAGCGACGCACGATCTCCTCCTCGGGGACCTTACCGACGACCAGATTGCCGCCGGCATAGAGGAGAATGCCCTTCAGACCGGCCTCATCGCACTTCTCGCGCATGCCGGTGCAGTCGATCTCGCCCTGACCGTACAGAGAGGAGACGAGGATCGCGTCAGCGCCGGTCTCAACGGCAGCCTGAATGAACTCCTCCTGGGGAACCAGCACGCCGAGGTTGGTGACCTCGAAACCGGCATCCACCAGAGCGCGGTTCAGAATGGTGTTGCCCACTGCGTGGACGTCAGCGCCGATAACGCCGATGACCAGTTTTTTCTTTTCCATGTTTCTTCTCCTGTTGTATATAAAATTTTAAGTATTCTGAGACTTCAGGTACTCTTTTCTGCCCTCTTCATAGAGATTGCGGCCTTCACAGTCGATAATGACGAAGGCGGGCAGATCCTCCACTTCCAGGCGGCGCAGCGCCTCGGCACCCAGATCCTCATAGGCCACGATCTCAGCCTTCTTGATGCACTTGGCCAGCAGTGCGCCCGCACCGCCGATGGCGCCAAAGTACACAGCGCCGTGCTCCTTCATGGCCTCGACCACTTCGCTGCCGCGCTTGCCCTTGCCGAGCATACCGCGCTGACCGAGCTTAATAAGGGTGGGAGAGTAGGCGCCCATGCGGTAGCTGGTGGTAGGACCGGCGGAGCCGATGACCTGACCGGGCTTGGCCGGAGTGGGGCCTACATAGTAGATCACAGAGTTCTCCACATCAAAGGGGAGAGGCTTGCCCTCGGCGGCAAGCTCGCACAAACGCTTGTGAGCGGCATCGCGGGCGGTGTAGATCACACCGGAGATCAAAACACTGTCGCCGGCCTTCAGATCTTTCACCTGCTCATAGGTCAGAGGTGCAGTGATACGCTTTTCCATCTTCACGCCCTCCTTACAGATCCACGCTCATATGGCGGGTCACGTGGCAATTGATATTGACTGCCACAGGAAGTCCCGCAATATGGGTGGGCATTTTCTCAATGTTCACAGCCAGTGCCGTGGTCTTGCCGCCAACGCCCTGAGGACCGATGCCCAGTGCGTTGATCTTCTCCAGCAGCTCATTTTCAAGATCTGCATAGAAAGGATCTGCATTGCGCTCATCGGTGCTGCGCATCAAAGCCTTCTTGGCAAGGAAAGCAGCCTTGTCAAAAGTACCGCCAACGCCAACGCCCACCACAATGGGAGGACAGGGATTGGGACCGGCTTCTTCAACCACCTTCAGCACGAAGTCCTTCACGCCCTGCAGGCCGTCAGAAGGCTTGAGCATCTTGGACTGGCTCATATTCTCGCTGCCGAAGCCCTTGGGCGCCACAGTGAGGTGCAGCCCATCGCCCGGAACAATATCGTAATAGATCATAGCAGGGGTATTGTCGCCGGTGTTGACACGCTGGAGAGGATCGCCCACCACACTCTTGCGAAGATAGCCTTCCGCATAACCCTGGCGCACGCCTTCATCCACTGCCTCGCGCAGGTCGCCCACAATGTGGACATCCTGACCGATCTCCAGGAACACACAGGCAACGCCGGTATCCTGGCAGACGGGAACACGCTGCTCCTCGGCGATCTCAAAGTTTTCCTTAATGATGCCAAGAATGTTCTTGGCAAGAGGCCACGGCTCACACTCGTGACCGCTGCAGATGCGGTTTTTCACATCCTCAGGCAGATAGGTATTGGCTTCGATGCACAGTTTCTTCACCGCAGCCGTAATGTCTTTTGCAAGGATCTCTCTCATAGTCGATTCCTCAGCTCCCCCCGCTGTCTGCCTCGCAAAACTGCAGGCAGTTCCATTGGTTGCTTTCTTATTTTTGGGCAGAATAACCCCTTACCCATCAATTAAGTGTATCACATTGCTGTTTTATTGTAAATTTTTCTTTCCCGCAAAAATTATTTTTGTATGAATGACGGAAAAATTGCGTATATTCTGTGCATTTCGCAAGTCCACGGATGAAAACTTGCATTTTCACCCCTTTTATGCAATTCTCCCGTCACATTTTTGCAGTTGAGCGGCAAATTTCCCGCCAATTTCACTGTGCAAAATAAACAAAAGCACTTATTCCTTCGCCGCCTGCTTCATAGAAAGCGAGATACGCTTTTTCTTTTCGTCAGCCTCCAGCACCATGACCTTAACAATGTCGCCTACAGCCACAGCCTCGCTGGGATGCTTGATAAATTTATTGCTGATCTGGGAGATATGTACCAGACCGTCCTGATGGACACCGATATCCACAAACACACCGAAGTCGATGACATTGCGCACAGTTCCCGAAAGGATCATGCCGGGCTTAAGATCCTTGATCTCCAGCACATCGGTGCGCAGGATGGGGGGCGGCAGTTCATCGCGGGGATCGCGTCCGGGCTTTTGCAGCTCCTTTGCCACATCCAGCAGTGTAGGCACACCCACACCGCATTCCGCGGCCAATTTCTCCGCGCCAATGGAAGCAATGCGCTCATTCAGGTCGGAGAGTTTTCCCGCGGCGATATCCGCCATGGTGTGACCGGTGAGGGCAAGCAGCTTTTCCGCAGCCGCATAGCTTTCCGGGTGAACGGCAGTATTGTCCAGCACCGTCTTGCTCTCGCTAACTCTCAGGAAGCCGGCGCACTGCTCATAGGCTTTGGGGCCCAGCTTCGGCACCTTCAGAAGCTGCTTGCGGGAAGTGAATGCGCCGTTCTCCTCCCGGTACTTCACCAGATTCTTTGCTGTGGTGGCATTCAGACCCGCTACCTGCTGCAGAAGAGAGGGCGACGCGGTATTCACATCCACACCGACGGAGTTTACGCAGTCCTCCACCACGCCCGCCAGTGTCTCATCCAGCTGCTTGGGCGGCATATCGTGCTGATACTGACCAACGCCGATGGCCTTGGGGTCGATCTTCACCAGTTCCGCCAGCGGATCCTGCAGACGGCGGGCAATGGACACCGCGGAACGCAGGTTTACATCAAACTGAGGGAACTCCTCCGCTGCCAGCTTGCTGGCGGAATATACGGAAGCGCCCGCCTCGTTCACGATCATATAGCTGACACCGCCGCCTGCCTCGCGGATGAGCTCCACAGTCATCTGCTCGGTTTCACGGCTGGCAGTGCCGTTGCCGATGGCAATGTGGGTCACGCCGTGGCGCTTGATCAGCTTCTTCAATTCGGCAATGCAGGCGATCTTCTGCTTCTCGCCGTGGGTGGGATAGACCACCGTGGTGTCCAGCACCTTGCCGGTGGGATCCACCACAGCCACCTTGCAGCCCATGCGGTAACCGGGGTCGAGGCCCATAGTCACATGTCCCTTCACGGGAGGCTGCATCAGCAGAGGGCGCAGGTTAAGGCCGAACATGGCGATGGCGCCGGTGTTGGCATCCTCCGTCAGCTGCGCGCGGATCTCGCGTTCCATGGAGGGTTCAATGAGGCGGTCGTAAGCATCCTCAGCGGCTGCCTTGACGAATTCCATGGCAGCGCTGCCCGGCTTCACCACCGCGCGGCGCACAGCGATCAGCGCAGCGTCGCGATCCATTTCCACACAAACCTTCAGGATCTCCTCCCGTTCGCCACGATTTATGGCCAGAATCTGATGACCCTGCGTTTTATTTACCGGACTTGAAAACTCATAGTATATACGATAGACACTATCTTCGGGATCTTTTTCCGCAGCCGCGGATACCAGCACCGCCTGCCTACGGTAGAGGTCGCGCAGGATCTTACGGATAGCGGCATCATCGGAGATATCCTCGGCGATAATGTCGGCAGCACCCTGCAGCGCCTCCTCGGCGCTCTCCACACCCTTTTCACTATCCACATACTCTGCGGCAGCGGTAAGCGGATCAGGGCAATCACGCTCCTGAGCAAACAGAAGCTGCGCCAGCGGCTCCAGTCCCTTCTCGCGGGCAACAGTAGCGCGGGTGCGGCGTTTCTGCTTATAGGGGCGGTAGAGATCCTCTACCTCCGCAAGGGTCACAGCGGCATCAATGGCAGCAGCAAGTTCTTCTGTCAGTTTACCCTGCCCCTCAATGGAGGACTTGACCTCCTCCCTGCGCTTTTCCAGATTGCGCAAATACTGCAGCCGCTCCTCCAGTGTACGCAGGGCGGTATCGTCCATAGAACCGTGAAGCTCCTTGCGGTAGCGGGCGATGAAGGGGATGGTATTTCCCTCGTCCAGCAGCGTCACAACATTTTCGATGTGCTGCTCACTCTTTTGAAGCTCACGGGCAATAATTTGAATGATGGTTTCCATAGAGGTTCCTTTCTTAATGCTCAGTATGCAAATTATTAAAACAAGCTCTCTGTTTGATCTACACGGTAAATTGGAGTTTATGGGGGAGGTTAGGTTAGCATAATCTCAAGCCTCCCTCTGACGAGGGAGGTGGGTCGCCGCAGGCGACTCGGAGGAAGAGATACACTGCAGTTCTTGTTTTCTCTCCCTCAGTCAGCCTTTGGCTGACAGCTCCCTCGTCAGAGGGAGCCTTGCGTACTGTGGTGCAAACTTCTCGACAAACTCCAATTTGAACAAATCAAATAAAAAGGGAGTGCTGCAACGGTTTTTCTGCAGCACTCCCATTCGGTCGGTCATTTGAAATACAGGCGCTTGCGCTCGTATTTCGGCTCATTGCTGACATGGATACCCAGCCTGCGGTAGAGTTTCTCATCCACATCGCTGAGCACCACCGTAAAGTGTGCATCACAGCCGCGAAGTTTGGGGATCTGCGCCTGCGCCACAGCCGCCAGCGGATTGGTGATCGCGCTCATGCACAGCGCCATCAGCACCTCATCACTGTGGAGACGGGGATTCTTGTGCCCCAGGCTCTCCGTTTTCAGACGGCACACAGGCTCCAACACCTGCGCGGAGATCAGATCCAGACTGTCGTCGATGTTGCCCAGCGCCTTGAGCGCATTGAGCAGCAGCGCCGCAGAGGGGCCCAGCAGATCACTGGTTTTGCCGGTAACGATCGTCCCATCGCTGAGCATCATCGCTCCGGCAGGACCGCCGCTCACGCGTTCTTTCTCAGCGGCAGCAGCCACCGCAGGCAGCACCTCTTTTGTCACGCCCGCCTGCTTCATGAGCAATTCCAGCTTATAAACCAGATCTTCATCCGCTATGCCGCGCAGCCGGTCATTCAGCGCGGTGTAATAACGGCGCAGGATCTCCCTGTGGGATGCTTCACGGCACACCGCATCATCCACAATGCAGTTGCCCACCATATTGACTCCCATATCAGTGGGAGACTTGTAGGGGCATACACCGAGAATGCTCTCGAAGATGGTGCGCAGCACCGGGAAAACCTCCACATCGCGATTATAGTTCACGGTAGTCTCACCGTAAGCATCCAGATGGAAGGGGTCGATCATATTCACATCGCTCAGATCTGCTGTGGCAGCCTCGTAGGCCAGGTTCACAGGGTGCTTGAGGGGCAGATTCCAGATAGGGAAAGTCTCAAATTTTGCGTAACCGGCCTTCACGCCTCTCTTGTGCTCGTGGTACAGCTGACTGAGGCAAGTGGCCATTTTGCCGCTGCCGGGACCGGGAGCGGTGACCACTACCAGCGGATGCTCCGTTTCGATGTAGTCATTCTTGCCGTAACCTTCGTCACTGACGATCAGGTCGATATTGTGGGGATAACCAGGGATCGGATAATGGCGGTAGGTCTTAATGCCCAAAGCAGTAAGGCGCTTGATAAAGGCATCCACCGATGCCTGACCATTATAACGAGTCACCACGACACTGCCCACATACAGATCCATACCGCGGAAAATGTCAATGAGACGCAGCACATCCTCCTCATAGGGAATGCCAAGATCGCCGCGCACCTTATTCTTCTCGATATCTTCCGCGCCGATGGTAATCAGGATCTCAACATCTTCCTTCAGCTGCTGAAGCATACGCACCTTACTGTCAGGCTCAAAACCGGGCAGGACACGGGAAGCATGGTAATCGTCAAACAGCTTGCCGCCAAATTCCAGATAAAGCTTGCCGCCAAACTGGTCGATCCGCTCTCGGATACGTGCCGACTGCGTCTCCAGATATTTATGATTGTCAAAACCGATCCTGCACATAACTGTACCCCCGTTTTGCACTTATTCAAGCGTAGCAGGCAATCCTCCACGCAATACTATTAACCATATCAGTATACTACAATTTATATTATCCCTCAAGGGTGCAAAGAAAAAACGAACGCCGAAAATTCAGCGTTCGTTTTAGGCAGTTTCGTCAATTGACACCGTTTCTACCCCACGGATCAAAGGGCTTTGTATCCGGACAGAGCCGTGCAAGGCACCGGCGGATCTCCTTGAGATCTTCAAATGTTTCCGGCAGGCGCTGCGGATCACGCAGAAGTGCCGCGGGATGGTATAGGGCGGTGACCTGCCGCCCATCCACTGTGTGCCAGGTACCGTGCTCTCTGCTGATTTTAAAATCCTCCCGGATCAGGCGCATGGCAGCCACACGGCCTAGACAGACCACGACCTTAGGTTCTATCAATTCGATCTGCCGCCGCAGGTATCCAATGCAGGCATCCTGCTCCACATTGAGGGGATCGCGGTTTCCCGGCGGACGGCACTTCACGATATTGGCGATATATACCTTGGTTCGGTCAAGACCGATGAGGGCCAGCATATCGTCCAGCAATTGTCCCGCTTTTCCCACAAAGGGAATGCCCTGTTCATCCTCGTTAGCGCCCGGACCTTCACCGATCAGCATGATCTCCGCCTCCCGGTTTCCTGTGCCGAACACCACATTCCTGCGCTCACGGCACAGAGCACATTCGTGGCAGGATAAACATTCCTGTTCCAGCGCCTCCCACTGTTCTTTCATTACCCGTGCCTCCCTTCGCGCATATTCGTTCCGTATGCAGGAAATACTTCCCGTATCACACCGGAAGGAGTAACTCCATGTCATACTGTCTTTGGTTATTTTTGTTTTACGGTTTTTTAGGTTTTTGCCTTGAAAAGCTGTTTGCCCATGCTGTCCGCTCACCGCGCAAGGTGCGCAAGTGTTTTCTGCTGCTACCACTATGTCCGGTATACGGATTCGCCATGCTCGCCGTTCTCGCGCTGCACCAAAAAGACTTCCCTTTTTGGGTACAGGTACTGACAGGCGGTCTCATCTGCACAGCGGTAGAGTATTTTGTGCACCTGTTCTACGACAAGTTGTTTCGCACCCGTTTTTGGGACTACTCTGACCTCTCCTTACACCTGCACGGGCGGGTATGTCCGCATTTTTCGCTGATTTGGGGTATTTTATCTACCCTCGCCGCACGGTATGTTCATCCGTTTCTCTCCTTTGCGGCGCAAGCAATACCGCCGTGGGTAAGCTTTGCTGTGTGGCTGCTGCTGATCTTCGATGCCGTTCTCACATGTTCACTTCTTCACCGGTTTCACGACACCGAACTGCTTTCTGTCAGAGCGCTGCTTTCTCAGGAATGAGCCTCGATCCAGTTCAGCACATCCTGATACACATAGCGGTTGGCCTTTTCGTTCAGGATCTCATGGCGCATGCCATGGTAGAGCTTCATGGTAACATCCTGCAGACCCGCTTTCTTAAAGCAGTTACAGGCCTTCTCCACACCTTTACCCATGTTTCCCACAGGGTCCTGATCTCCCGCGATAAAGAACACCGGGAGTTTTTTGTCCATCTTATCCAAATTACTCTGTTTGGTGATGATCTCCAACCCGCCCATCATATCGCGGAAGAGACCCAGTGTGGTCTTGCCGCCGCAAAGAGGATCAGCGATGTAGGCATCTACATTGTCCTCATTCAGAGACACCCAATCAAAGTTTGTGCGGTTCGGCGCAAAGCGCTTGTTATATGCACCGAAAGCCAGCGAATCGGCGCGCTCACTGTAGGATGCCGCTCCCAGTTTGCGGATCTCGCTGTTGGCGATCATCTTGCCGCCCTTTACAATGACGCTGCTCATGTGACCGGTTCCGCAGAGCACACAACCGCTGAGTCTTCCGGGATAACGAATCAGGTGGGTACGGGCCAGGAACGAACCCATGGAGTGACCAAACAGGAAATAAGGCTTGCCGGGGAATAGCTTTGCTGTATTCTCCCGCAGGATCTCCATGTCGTCCACCACATGCTCCCAGCCGTTTTCATCCGAAAAATACACCATAGGGCGGCCGTCCACAAGGGATTTACCGTGACCAAGGTGATCGTTTGCCACGACCACATACCCCTGGCTGCAGAGGAATTTCGCAAAGGGCAGATAGCGGGCACCGTACTCTGCAATACCGTGGGCGATCTGCACTACGCCGCGGACTTCGCGCAGCAGCGGTGTCCAGCGGTTCACATGGACCAGCGTTTTACCGTCGCTGGATGTAAAGTAATATTCAGAATAGATCGACATGACCGTGCCTCCTGTCTGTTGATTTCATTCGACCTTTTGTTTTGTACCTGCATTCTATCACATAAAAGAGAAAAAGAACAGGAATATTTTACCAACGCGCAAGAAAATCTTCTTGCAGTTCATTCCGCTTGGTACTATAATGAAACCGAGCACACACAGATCCGTTTCTATAAAGGAGATATACCATGAGTTTCTTTGATGAGTTGACCGCAAAGGCAAAAACCGTAGCCAATGTTGCTTCCGAAAAAGCCCGCGGAGCTGCCGACTCCGCCAAGATCTCTGCCGATATTATCAAGGAACGCCGTGAACTCGACAAAAGCTACCGCGCCATCGGTCAGTGGTTTGTAACCGAGCACGCTGACGACGCGCCCGAGGCCATTGCCGATCTGGTGGCCGCTGTTCATGCCTCCCGCAGCAAAATCAAGGAGCTGCAGGCTATGCGTGAAAGAGAAGAAGCTGCTCCCCGCCCCAAGAACCAGGCAATCTGCCCCGTATGCGGCGAACCTACGTCATCCAAGTTCTGCCCCCACTGCGGCGCGCCTGCCAACCACTGATCTCAGATAATCAAGGGTCGCTGCGGTAACCGGCGACCCTTTTATTTTTCCCGCGGAAAGGAGATGGATATATGCTCGACAAAAGCGAAGTGGGTAAGCGCGGATATCTCAGTGAAGATTACCGCCTGTTTCACCTGCGGGACAATCGCGAAGTAAGTCTTGACTATCATTACCACGAATTTGACAAGATCGTCCTGCAGCTGGGCGGCCGTGTTGCCTACAACATCGAGGGTAAACGCTACCTGCTGCAGCCCATGGACATTCTGTTGGTGAGCCGCAATTTGATCCATCTCCCGGTGATCGATACCAGCGAAGTTTATGAGCGCATGGTACTATGGATCAACCGCGATTTTCTTGCCCGTTTCAGCAGTGACGGCGCCGATCTTGCCACATGCTTTGATCTGGCGGACAGACAGCAGTTTCACCTGTACCGCCCACGCGGCGAAGACCGCAGCCGATACCGCACCCTGTTTGATGCCATCAAGCAAGCACCCGGTGAAGCCTTTGCATCTAACCTTCTCTCCGACACCTGTGTGCTGCAGCTGATGATCGCGCTGAACCGTGATTTTCTCACCTCCGGCACATCTGCTGAGACCTCCGCTTACCGCTTCGACCCGAAAATGGAGGAGGTCACCCAGTACATCCGCGCTCATCTCAGCGAGGATCTCACCATCGAGCATCTTGCCGGCAAGCTCTATCTCAGCCGCTATTACCTGATGCACCGTTTCAAGGAAGTCTACGGCTGCACGGTGCAGCAGTATATCCGCCAAAAACGGCTGCAGCACGCCGCTGAACAGATCCGCCAGGGCGTTCCTGTGCTGAAAGCAGCTGAAGAATCCGGATTCGGTGACTATTCCGTATTTCTCCGCGCCTTCCGCACCGCCTATGGTGCAAGCCCCCGGGATTGGAAATAACCAAAAGGTGATTTGCATATACTTGCAGGCACAGTAGAGAGCGATCTGCTGTGCCTGTTGTTTGTTTTATTCAAATTGGAGTTTGTCGGGGAGTTAAGGTTAGCATAATCTCAAGCCTCCCTCTGACGAGGGAGGTGGATTTTGCGAAGCAAAAGACGGAGGGAGAGACGGCAAAGCAAGAACTTCGGGTGTACCTCTCCCTCAGACACGGCTATGCCGTGACAGCTCCCTCGTCAGAGGGAGCCTT
>JAZLEB010000053.1:0-7862 GCA_045615065.1 Candidatus Pelethomonas sp.
GACAGCAACATCATCGAGGAGACCGGCAGCTTCGATATGCCCGATGCCTACCGTTCCATGCTGGAATTGCTGGATCGAAACCGCGATTTCACCGCCGTGTTCACCGTATCCGACATGATGGCCATGGCTGCGATCAAGGCATTGACCGACCACGGTCTGCACGTGCCCGTCGATTGCTCCGTGATCGCTATCGACGGTCTGACTACCAGCGAGTATACCATTCCCACCCTGACCACTATGGTGCAGCCCGCCGAAGAAATGGGTCGGGAAAGCGTAAATATTCTGCTGGACATGATCGAAAACGGCGCGGCTCCCCGGCAGATTCATCTGGAAGCACCCCTGCGCAAGGGCGGCTCCGTGGCTCCTCGCTGACAAAGGCGACTTTCCCACAGCCGTCGATCATATCTATTTATCGATTATCCAATCAAAGGAGTTCTTATATGAAACGTACCAGCGGTATTTTGATGCACATTTCCTCTCTCCCCTCCAAGTACGGTATCGGTACTATGGGTGCGGAGGCTTACCGATTCGCTGACTTCCTGAAGGAAGCCGGCCAGGGCTATTGGCAGCTGCTGCCCATGGGCCCCACCAGCTACGGTGACAGCCCCTACCAGAGCTTCTCCACCTTTGCGGGCAACCCCTACTTCATCGACTTGGATCTGCTCTGCGAGGACGGTCTTTTGGATCAGGAGGAGCTTGCATCCATCAACTGGGGCACCGAGCCTCGCTATGTGGACTACGGCAAGATCTACGAGTCCCGCTTCCGTGTGCTCTATACCGCATATCAGCGCGGCTACGAGCGTGACAGGGAGGCTGTTGAGGAGTTTGAGCGCAGCAATGCATGGCTTCCCAACTATGCTCTGTACATGGCAGTGAAGAAGCATTTTGATATGAAGAGCTGGCTGGAGTGGCCCGATGAGGATATTCGCACCAGAACTCCCGAGGCAGTGGAGCGCTACAAGGCTATGCTGCAGGATGATATCCGCTTCTTTACCTACATTCAGTTCCTGTTCTTCCGCCAGTGGAACGCCCTGCGCGAGTATATCCACAGTCTGGGCATCAAGATCATCGGTGATTTGCCCATCTATGTTGCTATGGACAGCGCAGACGTCTGGGCAGAGCCTGAGTTCTTCCAGCTGGGCGAGGGCAATGTGCCCACCGAAGTCTCCGGTGTTCCTCCGGACTACTTCAGCGCCGATGGTCAGCTGTGGGGTAACCCCCTGTATGATTATGACAAGATGCAGGCTGACGGCTTCGGCTGGTGGATCCGCCGCGTAGAGGGTGCCCGTCAGATGTTCGACATCATCCGCATCGACCATTTCCGCGGCTTTGAGAGCTACTGGGCTGTTCCCTACGGTGAGACCACCGCAAGAAACGGCCGCTGGTGCAAGGGTCCCGGCATGGCACTGGTTGGTGTGCTCACCAGTTGGTTCCGGGATCTGGAGCTGATCGCGGAGGATCTGGGTTTCCTGACTCCCGAGGTGCATCAGCTGCTCACCGAGTCCGGCCTGCCCGGTATGAAGGTCCTCGAGTTTGCCTTCGATACCCGCGAGCCCAGCAACTATCTGCCTCACACCTACACCAGTAACTGTGTCTGCTATGTTGGTACCCACGATAACGAGACCGTTATGCAGTGGAAGGAGCAGGCTGCCCGCGCCGATATCACCTATGCCCGCAAGTATCTGGGTCTCTCCAGCGCAGAGGGCTTCAACTGGGGCGTGATCCGCGGCGGTATGAGCAGTGTTGCCGACACCTTCGTGGCACAGATGCAGGACTATCTGGGTCTTGGCGCAGAGGGCCGCATGAACACCCCCGGCACCGCTTCCGGCAATTGGCAGTGGCGTATCCTCCCCGGTGAGGCCAATGCTTCTCTTGCCAAGAAGATCTATCAGTACACCAAAATGTTCGGCCGTCTGTAAACGCGCCGACTGATCTTTGCTCATCCTAAACCAAAACACCCATCGGCAAGCCGATGGGTGTTTTGGTTTGTTTCATATCAGTAGAGGGGTGTGACCGTCAGAACCAAAGTCACAATGGTGAGGATCACGGTAATAACCAAGAAAACAATGATTCCGTTGGATCGGAAGAAATAGCGAAGGCGCACTTCTTCCTCCACATCGCGATGGAAGCCATCCACCACATCTCTCCAATGTACCACAAGAACGACCACAGCCAATCCAAAGAGCAGGATGTTCATTCCCCAGGAAAGGATACTGCTCAGGTCATTCGGCAGCATTTCCAAAATTCTGTCCCAGCCGTTGGCAAATACAAGATTATTAAAGAGGTGCAGCGCGATGGACCACCAGATGGAGTATTCCGATGCCACATAGGCCAGCACAAGACCCACCGCGGTTGCGTAGAAGATCTGGTGAATATTGGCGTGGGCAAGGCCAAACATGATTGCAGATGTAAGGATCGCCAGTTTCTTGCCGAAGGGCGCCAGTGCACGGAGCGCAAACCCGCGGTATACGATCTCCTCGGCAATGGGTGCCACAATACCCACATACAGGAACATGGTAAGAGAATCGCTGCTGCCGGAGACAGCGTCCAACGCCTGCAGCGCGCTGAGACCGAACAAATTCAGCATCAATTCAAACAGCATGCTCACAACCGAGAACACAAACTGGAAGCCCATGAATACCACGAACACCTTGCCGAAACTCAGCGGTGTCATCCTGCGCTCTGTGCTCTGCCACACAGCATGCATGGGTGCGACCTTCCAAAATACCAGTGTCAGAATACCGATCGACACAGCAGCCGACAAGGTATTAGAAATGCCGCCGGTAAGCAGTTCCCTGAAGATTCCAACCACCGACTCGCCGTTGTCCGGCATCATGGACATGATCCATCCGGCGAGCATTGCGGCAAAGGCCTGCATAAAGCTGAATACGAAGAGAAGCGCTGTGTAGATCAGCATGCCCCAGCCGACGCGGTCGGCTCTTCTGCGCAATTCTATGAGTTCAAGATCCATACGATTTCCTCCCAAACAGGACAAAATTTTCATCCACTTTGCATTATACACTCCGCGTCACAGTGCCGTCAAGCAATAGTGTCCGTATGCAAAAAATAAGGCTCTGCAACACATGTTGCAGAGCCTTATTTTTTAATTTGCTTCCAGAATCTTGATCTGGTCGGCAGAATATGTTGTTTCACTGAGAACGATATCTGTGATCTTCGCCACATCCTCGATCTGCAAACCGTCCTCCGCTGCGGAAACAACGATACTGATGCTGTTGTCACTCATAAACACCACACAGTCGGCATAGCCCTTGGCGATCACAAGATTCTCGATCTGTGTCTCCAGCATGGTGTAGCCTGCCAGTGTCTGAATGGCGCGGTTGGCATCATCCAGCGCAGCCTGATCCACATTTTCCTGCTCCGCGGCCTCTCTGAGAAGGCTGAGCGCGTTATCTCTTGACTGCTGGCGGCTCAAACGGGCTGTATCAAAATAACTGCTGACCGGAGACGGTGTATCCTCCGCATCCACGATCTCTCCGCCCACCAGTACCGCATCGCCAAGCACACGGGTCGTTACTCCGTCACCCTCCTGCTGTACATTATTCTGCGCCTCATCGGCGGTCTCTCCCGCATACTGCCAGTTCAGATATACCGCAGAACACACCAGCAGCACCACTGCGCCGATCACCGCGCCCCGTTTCCATTGGAATCTCACCTGATTTCTTCCTCCTGTCACGACAATTCCTCCTCACCTGTAAGCATTGCATTTGTATCGCTGCTTCCACTTCCCCACCGCACTACAGCCACCCGGTCAGCACCGAGTCCCGTCAGCGCACACACCGCTTCTACGATTTTCAGCCTCACCTTATCGTTGTCGCCGCCGTCGCACACGATCAACGCACCGCGAAATTTCCCGCTGCGCTCCTGCGTCACCACCACATCTGTTCCGCTTCCGCCGGACACAGTCACCGTTTCACTGGAACGGTCGTAGTTATCCGGATTTTGGGGACTGCCGCTGTAGCGGAGCGTGCTGTCAGTCGCCAGCACCAGTTCACCGCCGCTCTCCAGTGTCAGCAGCACATCCACACGGCCCACACCGCTGATCTTAGCGAGGATCTTTTCCATCTTTTCCTCCAGTTCAGCGATATCGCCGGTTCCGGAGGCCGGCAGCACAGCAGGCTGTACGGTTTCCTCTTCCCCCTGCCCCTGCCACGGCCATAGCAGCAGCACCAACCCCAGCGCCGCCACCATGATCACATATTTATAGCGGCCAAACACTGCAGAGAGATCAAAACGCTTTCCGTCCTTTTTGCTCATGCGCTCTCCTCCACCCAAATTTGTTTTTCGGCGGGTATGCCCACCACCTCCTCAAGCCAAACAGCCAGTTCCCGATGATACGCCGCACCGATCCGCACCGAGTCCGGCAGCGGAATGCCGCCTTCACTAAAGGTAAGATACAGATGCACGGAGCAATCGAGTCCCAGCTCGGTCGCTTTGTCCCATATATATGTTTCCAGCCGTTCTCCTATGATAGAAGAGAGTGTCTTTTCCTGCTCTGTGCGGTAAATTTCTGCCTGCTCCTGTGTGCTCAGCGAAAAACCGCCCACCTGAATTGCTGCCCCTTCCCAATTTACCGATCCCAGAGGACGGAGAAGCGAGAGCACCATCAAAGCGCCGCCCAGCATACGGGTCAGCGCCTGCATACACCCCTTGGGGATCAGCTCACAGGCAAGTCCTGAGGCGAAGGCTGTGAACACCACTCCCATAAGCCATGTGCGAATTCCCTCGATCATGTACTCACCACCGTCAGCGTTGACACCAGAGAGATGATCAGCAGCAATGCGGATGCTCCCGTCATAGCCAGAACCAGTGAAAAGGCATCGCCCAGCATACCGATCATCTTCGCAAGCTTCTTAGGTCCCGCCGCCTGCGCGATCAGCACAGCAAGCTGATACAAAAGATGCTGTATCCCCAGCCGCAGGAAGGGCAGCAGGCACAGAGAAAGCACCGCCAGCATCCCGAACACACCGATCATGGAGCGCATCAACTGCGCGCCTGCCAGCACAGTCTCCGCCGCTTCCGAGAGGATCCCGCCCACCACCGGAACCACTGTATTCACCGCGGATTTCGCAATACGCACAGCCTGCGCATCCACTGTGCCCGCCACCGCGCCGCTGATGGACAAATAGGCGGTGAACGCAGCCAGCAAGGAGGTCAGCGCCCAGCCGATCGCTTTTTTGATCATGGCAGCAATGTTGTAAAGGGCATCGTGATCCAGCACGGCGTTAGCCGCCGCCGCGGCAATATAGAGATACAAAAGCGGCAGCAGAACCCGATCCATGACCGTAAGCAGAATATCGGTGAAAAACACCGTCGTCACCTGCCGCACCGATGCGGAGGTGATATGTCCCGATGCGGCTGTGGCAGCTGCCAGCGCGGGGATCAATGTTTTGGAAAGGGCGGACACCTGCTCCACCGTATCACGCCCCAGACCGATCAGTGTATTCAGATCACCCGCCGATACCGCCGTAATATAGAGCGCGCCCACCAGATTGGTGTGGCGGGATGCATAGGTGCCGCCCAGATGTTCCACAAGACCCAGCAGAACCACACCGGCCATGATCGCGGCTAAACTTCTGACCCCCGCGGATATGTACTTTCCAATACTTTGCACCGCCTCCCGCAAAAGAGTGGCAAACCCCTCCGCAAAACCGAAGCTTTCCTCAGCGTTCTCCTTCATCAGTTCCGCCGCCCGGGGCGATGCCTGCTCCAGTTCCGGAGGCAGTACCATCTCCTCCGCTTTGGCCTGTCCACACAGCAGGAAGGCAAGAATAATCACGAACAACAGTTGTTTCATCCCTGTCCTCCTAGCTGAAATAGCCCAAAAGCAGATCGGTGACCGCTTCCAGCACCGGAAGTGAGATCAAAAGCGCCGCCACCGCACCTGCGATCTCCACCAGCGTTGCCAGCGCGTTTGATCCCCCGTCCCGGCAGAGATCGGCCGACAGGTGTGTCACCAGCGATGCCGCCACTGTGCGAAGCAGTATGGAAAAGTATGCTCCCTCGATCCCCGCCCGCTCGCACAGTTCCTCCAAGACCCGCAATATCCTCTCTGCGTAAGAAAGGCAATGGCAGACCGCCAGAATCATAACCGCAGATACCAACAGCAGCGCCTGCTCCGCAGAGTATTTTTTCAAAAGCGCCAGCGGGATCAGCGCAGTGATACACAGAAGCGCTATCTTCAGCACATCCATACTTAGAAATGAAACAGCGCCTTGATGAACTGAAACAGGTCGCTGATCTCCTGCACCAGCATCATCATCACCACCACCAGCCCCGCCAACGTGGTCATCATCGCCTGCTCCTCCCGACCGGAGCGCACCAAAAGCTGATTGAGCACTGATACAATGATCCCGATGGCAGCGATCTTGAAGATCAGATCCACATCCATGCCCTGTCCTCCTCGTTTGTACTGCTCCATATGTATGAGGACAAGTTGTGGATTATGCAAAGCAAAAACCACCGGCTTCCCATAATCAATGGAAAGCCGGTGGCTGATGTATCGTTATGCCTTAGAGGATCGTACCCCGGAATACCAGCGCACGGTCACTGAAAACTTTATCTGTAGAGCAGCCCACAAAGCGGTTGCCGAACAGTTCATCCAGCTTGACCGTCATGGTAAACTCAGGGAGTCTGCCGATGAGCTTGCCATCGCGGTAAACATAGGCGCACTGCACAGGGGTAGCAAAGTTACCGTCATCCGTCCAATCGCCGCCGCTGGCCATAACGATTGCGATGGCATCCTGTCCGGCGGTCAACTCCGCGACGGTCTCGCCGGTGGGCGCCACACGGATAGAGCAGGAAGAGAGTGTCGGCGCGCCGTCATAGGGTGCGGCGGCGCAGGCGGTAGACTCTGTGCCGAGAAGTGCGGCATACTTCTTATCTGTCATCAGATTCTTCAAAACGCCGTTTTCAATGAAGGCTACCCTGTCATTTTCACGAACAACACCCTCATCGTCAAAGAAGGTGGCAAAAGCGCTGTCCTCACCGCTGCGGTCACCCACAATGCTGACACGCTCGCTGAACAGCTTTTCACCCAGCTTTCCCTGGAACAGGGATGCGCCCACATGGTACTTCTGTCCGTTCAGCGCCTGATGCAGGATGCCAATACCGGCAAGACCGCTTCCGCCGGCAGCATCGGTAATGAACAGCTGATCCTTATCCTCGGGCATAGGAAGCAGTGTGCGGTGCGCAGTCAGAAGAGCGCGGGCATCGGCAAGACACTGCTCAAAATCAAATTTACGACCCTGACACATAATACCGGTATCAAACACATTGGGAGAACCGATCTGCTTGACAATGATGGATACCTCATAGCCGCGGCTGAGAGACACATAGTCCAGCCCCAGGTCGTTGCTCAGGCGCTCTTCCCGCTCCAGCATAATGACCTTGTTGGACAGAACGTAGTCGGGAAATTCCTCTGTAAGGATCGCAAGAAGTTCCTGCGTCTTCTTCAGAAACTCTTCGGGAGACAGAACCTCGTCCACCAGCTCATGGCGGCGAACCTTTCCGGTCTCGGGACCGGGACTGGGAAGCTTACGGTCCAGCGCGCGGATAGCCTCGTTCCAGGTCTCCTCCGTAGGCTGACCCAGACAGCCAGCAACGCCGATATAGCCGTTTTCATACACACGGCAGCCGGACTTGGTGATATCCTTCTTGCGGACGGAATCCACCTTACCCACATTCACATTCAAACACACCTCACGGGTGATGTACTGATACAGTTCCTTTACCATGATTCCATCCCTCCTTACTGAACATTCATACGGGATACGCGCATATAGGGGCCGCCCATGGCTACACGCAGAGGAGACTGCTCCATCTTACCGCAGCCGCCGAACGCG
>JAZLEB010000054.1:0-7394 GCA_045615065.1 Candidatus Pelethomonas sp.
CTGTGTTAGCCTTGTCAGATCCGGGTTCATGAGATCAGACCGTGCTGCATTGTGATGTCGATGTAGCGCTATCAGCAAAACTTGACCTTCTTGTCGCAGGAAGGTAAAATGGGATACCACTTGGAAGAAGGCTTCGAGAATCATGCAGAGGAGAAAAATCCTCTTCTTTGTTTCAGCGGTCCATTTCTTGAGTTGCCAGAATCAGCGCTGACCCAGATTCCGACCCATTTCCGTGAAAGTCCGCTTGTGGGTCGAGGAACAAACTTGTCCGGCCTTCGGGTTTTCCCCGATTTTCGAGGGTAAAATATGCGTGAATCCCTTGCATTGCAAGGGATTGGAGCCTCAGAGCAGCTCATAACCCGGAGGCCGCAGGTTCGAGTCCTGCCGCCGCAACCATAAAAGACCTGAAATCGTGAGATTTCAGGTCTTTTCTTTCGTTTTTGGCGAGAAAATGTAGGATGCAAAATCTAGGGCGATGATCAGACCCAGGTTTTGACCCATTCTGGTGAAAAAATCGCACAATATTGCGTTTTGAAATGAGGTTTGCTAAAATAAACTTGCTTAATAAACGCAACTTCTTGGAGGAAACAAACATGGATAACATGAAATTAGTGCGATTAACACTGTTGACAGCTGTGTTGTTGCTTGTTGTTGGATATATATTTGTTCTGGAAGTTCCAAATCTTAATTATTTAGAGGCTGGGATTTTGTATTTTGCAAGTATTGTTGGGGCGGGACTATTTTGGGTTGGAGCTAATCTCAGAAAGTAAAATAAACCGCGTGCGGAGGTAATCAAATGGGACAAGATAAGAGTGCAGTCGTTTCCAAAATAGTTACCATGCTTTTAGACGGCAATAAAACCGCTGCAAAAACAATCATTGCTCAAGAGTATCCACATACATATCTTGAAGTAGAAAAACGAACATACACTATGGCGCAAAAGATGAATCAGTTTATAAACGATGGTTTTATAGACCGATATACTGGTGAAAAGCTTTTGAATCCTGGCATTTTGAAAATTATATCTCACTATTTTCCCGACGAATTTCCGTATCATCCTCATTGGAAAATGTCCCAAACACATGGTGCGTATTGGGAATTGATCCCAACTTTAGATCATGTCTACCCTATTGCAAAGGGTGGGCAAGATGATGAGAAAAACTGGGTCACAACCTCGATGAAAAACAATTCTATTAAAAGCAACTATACGATTGACGAGATTCATTGGAAACTGCACCCAAAAGGCGACATTGCTGACTGGGATGGTCTTACAAGTGTCTTTATTCAGTTGGTCGATAAAAATATGGAGTTGCTTGAAGATGGATACATCAGAAGTTGGTACAATGCATCGAAGAATTGTTTGAGCAAGGATAAAAACTAAGCTGGCAGGTCTAATTTTGGAATAGTCTTTTGAAAAGGCGAGGGATGGCTACCGGAAACGGTAGCCATCCCTCGTTTGCTTCCCAGAAATTAAATTGTAAATTCACATTCCCAGGAACCGCTGATTCGAAGAATACTATCAGCCTTCTTGGCGCCGGAGAAGGTATCTACCACCAGTTTGTAGCTTCCGTTTTCAATTCCATTCAGAGGAATAGAAATATTCACCTTTCCATCAACAATGTGGAAAAAGTCAGAGTTCGCTCCATTGAAGATCACATTTCCGTTCTGATCTACGACCTTGTAGCTGCCGATGGCCAGTGTTTCCAGTTCGCTGTAAGGCATGGTGTCGGGAGTGAGCAGAGTAATGGTGACAGCAAGTTCATCCTTTGTGGCGGAAGCTTCAAGCCGGATATCTTCTGTTGCGTGAACATACTCGGTTCCGGTCACTGCGCCGGACCAGTTGGTGATATCCTTGAACATTCCAAAGTGGCTTGCGGCACCAGCTGCTACCATGCACAGTGTCAGCACTGCAGCGATGGCGATGGGTTTCATGAACCAGTTATTATTTCTTTTCTTCATTGTAAATTCCTCCGTTTTGTGCGTTGTCGATAAGCGGCAGTTCTTGATAATACGTGCCTGCATCTCATCGGACATTTCAATTTTTTCGATGGATGTTTTCAAATTACCAAAATCCATTATAGATACTCCTTTCGAAAGGTTTCCTCCAGCAGCCGTCTTCCCTTCTGAAGCCGCATTTTCACTGCGGAAGGCGTTCTGCCGATCATTTTCGCAATGTCCTCGATTCTGTATTCCTCTACGTAATAGAGCGTCAGGACAAAGCGGAACTTCTCCGGCAGGGTCATCAGTGCTTCCAATATTCCGCTGTCAGACGAGAGCTGCGGTGTTTCCCGCAGATTTTCCAAGTCAGTCTGTGGATGCCGTTTTCTGAAGCGGAGAATGTCCTTGCACTGGTTTGTTGCAACGGTGATCAGCCATGCTTTTTCATGTTCGGTGTTTTCAAAAGACGGTGCTTTTTGCAGATACTTGATGAACGATTCCTGTACCGCGTCTTCTGCGTCGCTTTCGTTGCCGAGCATGACAAAGCATAACCGGTATAGTGTATTGCCGTACGTACGAACGATGTTTTCGATACCATCAGCCGGCCATGCTGATGCGTTTTGCATTCTGTCATCCTCCTTTCACTACTAACACGCATTACAATGCATTTTGGTCAATTCCGTCAGTAAAATTTTGTGGAATATTAAAATCCGGTCTGCAAAATTTCCGCAGACCGGATCAAGAGATTTGTTTTCAATGATAGAGATTATTCTCCACATAGATCATCATTTTATTATTCTGATATCCATACTCGATAAGCGCTACCAATGGAGAAAGTCCGATAAACTCCGGGCGTTCGAACGCAAGGGGTAAAGTGATGGTCATAGCGAGTACGATACCCAAAATGACAAACAGGAATATGTGCTCCTTGCGCCACTTTTGTTTGAAGTACGCGGTTCTTTCCTGCAATGTGAAAGCACTGGCTTTTGAGACTGCGACTATATTTTCATCCGCTTTTTTGCGAAAGTCTTCGTCAGTTATTCTTTCGCCAGCCAACAATTCGTTGATGCTGACATCAAATTCCTTTGAAAGCAATTGCAGCATATCGATGTCGGGCATATAGTTTCCGTTTTCCCAGCGAGAGACCGTTTTATTGGTTACCCCTATTTTTGCTCCAAGGGCTTCCTGCGTGAGTCCGGACTGCTTACGGAGTTTGGCAATGAATTTTCCTGTTTTTATCTGATCCATGGTGGTCACCTCCATGAATATGATACATCAATTCTCACGAGAATTCCTCACCATAAATAGCGAATTGGTCAATATCAGTAGAAATTTCTGTTTTTCCTGTCTTCGATCCATTTCAGTATGCGCTCATTCCCATTGCTTCTGGAGATCTGATGTAATATAATCAAGCATATAAGTGAATGCTGGGATCATCCGGCGCTCTGGAATCGATACCTATACGGAGAAAGGAATAAATCATGTATAGTATTAAAAACTTCACTGACAACAACGACATTAAAACGCTGGATACTCTGGGAGCTTTTACTGTAATCGAGTATCAGCGCGATCTGAGTGTTATGCCCGGCGATGCGCAGCTGGCCTATTTCTGCAATGAGATGAATGTTCGTAAGCGTCAGGTAGTCTGTGATGTCAGCAAGGCGAATATCACCACACAGGCCGGAGCAATGCAGTGGACTGTTGGTGACGTGAATGCAACCACCGGTATCAAGGGTGTTGGCGATTTGTTTGGAAAGGCCATTCGCGGCAGTGTGACCGGCGAGTCTGCCATCAAACCGGAATACACCGGAAGTGGTACGTTGGTGCTTGAGCCTACTTATAAGCACATCCTCCTGATCGATGTGGCGGAGTGGAACGGTTCCATCGTTCTGGATGACGGGTTATTCCTTGCCTGCGAATCCACACTGAAGCACAAAGCGGTTCCTCGTTCCAACCTGTCTTCTGCGGCTCTGGGCAAAGAAGGTCTGTTCAATCTGGGTATTCACGGCAACGGCATCCTGTGTCTGGAGTCGATCTGCCCTAAGGAAGAGCTGGTAGAGATCACGCTGAAGGATGATGTTTTGAAAATTGATGGCAATATGGCCATTGCATGGAGCGGTTCTCTGGATTTTACTGTGGAGCGGTCCGGTAAGAGTCTGATTGGTTCTGCAGCGTCTGGTGAGGGTCTGGTAAATGTATACCGTGGTACCGGCAAGGTTCTTCTGGCTCCTGTTACCCAGGGTATTGTGTAAGGAATGACAGCATAAAATCGTTTCTTTGATTCAAGGAAGTAAGACCAGCTACCTCTGATAGCTGGTCTTACTTATTTAGCTTTGAGCTGCTCCTATGAGGACACTCCCCATCGTATTCGCCGCTTCTTTCTGAGCTGCGGTGGTGACATGGGCGTAGGTATCGAGGGTGAATCCTGCGGAGTAGTGTCCTAGCATTCCAGACACCGTCTTGATGTCCACTCCGTTTTGGAGTGCGATGGTGGCGAATGTGTGTCGAAGGTCGTGAAATCTGACCTTGGGTAGTCCCGCCCGTTCGAGAACTCGCTGCAGCATATGATTCACGCTGTCCGGGGAGATGGGGCCACCGTTTGGTGACGGGAACACATACTCGCTGTTGACCTTTTCCCGTTGTGCCTTGAGAACTTCTGCCGTGTCATCCGAGATGGAGATGGTGCGGTAGGAGTTTTTCGTTTTTAGCGGAGCTTCCACGATCTCGCCGTTGATTCTTGCCACCTGCCGTTGAACTCGGATGACTCGGTTTGCGAAGTCTATATCGCTCCACTTCAGTCCCAGCAGTTCTCCCCTTCTCAGTCCTGTCGCCAGTTCGATGTAGTACATCTCGTAGACTCCGCTTGCCTTGGCTTCCCGCAGGAATTTCGCCAGATCCTCGGCGGGAATTGTCTGCATTTCCTTGTGTTCGACCTTGGGCAAGGCGCAGGAATCGGTTGGGTTCGATGCGATCAGCTTCTGCTCCTTTGCGAGATCCAATGCAGAGGAGATGACCTGATTGATGTTCCGCACCGTTTTTGCACTGAGTCCTTTCGGTTGAGACTTCGATTCCAGTCGTTTCACTCGACCATTACCGAGCAGTTTCTTGTAGAACTTCTGCAATTCCAGAGAAGATAATTTGCTCAGCGGGATCTTTCCGATGTGCGGTTTGATGTGGTTGTCGATGTAGCCACGGTAGGTCTGGTGGGACGACGGTCTGACCTTAATCTTTGCGTAATTCTCGAACCAGATATCCATCCATTGACCGAGAGTATATTTTTCTGCTTTGATTACATCCAGTCCAGCGGTTTCCTCTATGGCTTTCTTCAGCTTGTCTTTCACCTCGGCCTGCGTCTTGCCGAGAACGTTCTTGTAGATCGCCTTCCCCGTTTCCGGGTCATGCCCTGCGGTATACCGACCTTCCCATCTGCCGTCCGATCGTTTGCGGATGCTGCCTTCGCCGTTGGCTCTGCGCTTTGCCATGCTTACCACTTCCCTTCTTCTTTGTTTCAGCGGACCATTTCTTGAACTGTCCTGCGGAGTTCCTCGTCCTTTTCGAAGGCATACATCGGATCTTCTGCAAGCTCCAGATGAATGATACAGCCGAGTCGATATCCGCTGATGAAGCTGTGGAGCTTGGCTTCGCTGTGCAGAAGATCCTCCATATCTATCAGCTTCAGCAGGAGCTTTTTATCCTCTGGTTCCAACCGGGCGGAGAGCTGCTTGTGGATCTGGCGAATGTCTCCATCGAGGTTCTGGAAGAACTCCGGTTGTGGTTCGAACTGCTTTTGCAGGGTTCTCATGTAGTCGTACATTCGTGTCGCCTCCTTTGTCAGCAAACACAAATACCATAACTCACGGTGAAAGTCTAACACTTTCTTCAGAATATCAGAAAACGGCTGAAAGCATTGGTATATCTGGGTTTCAACCGTGAAGGTGCACCCGAAAATCTGAAAATGTCCATTTAGGTGCACCTTTGACGGACACTGAAAAAGCCCCGCATTGCGGGGCTTTGTGAGCGAGAGGGGCGCGCTTGCGTGCACCTCTCTTTATCTTGCCCACAAATCGAACGGGCAAATTTTAGCGTTGTTCGTCAAATCGCCGGGGCGAATTTAGCTCCAAACGGGGCTAAACGGCGGCTTGATTTTCAGCATGGCTCCTACTCCCTACCTCTATTGCAAAGCCGCACAAATCGCTTCACAGGCGGAAATACGGCGGAGCATTTTGTCCTCTGCAAGGGGTGCGGGTTTCCCGCAAAAGAGATGCGGAAGGCGGTCGCCGGCTTTGCCGGTGACCAGCCAAACGCGATGCTTGCTCTCTCCGCAGAGGAGAGATTTTTTCTCTCTGCGTTAATCGAGCTCCCATTCTGTTTAGTTGAAATAAAATGCACGGTATGTTAGAATGACAAAAACTTGCGAATCCTATGAAGGGGAGAATGCGGAGGAATGCTGATATGCTAATTACTGTTATATCCCCAGGCTGTAAAAGTGCTGACTATTATGCAGATGGTAAGATGATAGCATCCGCCGTGGGGGACGAGCGTTCGAATTTAAATAGAATCACGATCTATGAAGATGGAAACCCCAAATACAGAGTGGTTGAACGAAGTAAGCTCTTATGGGGACTCGGTCAGTTTATCCCTCTAATTTCGATTTTCGTTCGTTTACTTATCAATCCAACCTATGATATCTATGCAGGGGAAGAAAAGAGGGGTTCTTCTCTGGAAAAGTGGATCAAGCCTGTACAAACATTTCAGATCGGCAGTGATATCTATAAAACATATACACACAAGCGCGAGACTTTTTCGTTACATAAAAACGGCTCTCAAGTTGCGTTGATCACAAAAACTCATGACCCATTTTTTCAACGACAAGCAGACCTCGTTCCTATTCCGTTTTGTACGAGAAAAGTGAACCCCTTTGGATCATCTATATGTTTTGCGTGTATGCAGACTATCGATTCTTTTTGGGAAGTGAAAATGCAGGCAACAAGAAAATTATTATATTCAAAGATCCGTATGAGAAATACACACAATGGGAACCGGGCAAATAGGTTGATGAAGGATCATACAGAGGAGAAAAATCCTCTTCTTTGATTCAGCGTCCCATTTCTTGATACACCCGAATCAGCTCTGACCCAGATTCCGACCCATTTCCGTGAAAGTCCGTTTGTGGAGTGAGGAGCAAACTCGTCCGGCCTTCGGGTTTTCCCCGATTTTCGAGGGTGAAATATGCGTGAAACCCTTGCATTGCAAGGAATTGGGGCCTCAGAGCAGCTCATAACCCGGAGGCCGCAGGTTCGAGTCCTGCCGCCGCAACCATTAAAGGCCCGAAATCCGTGAGTTTCCACGTCTTTTCTTTCGTTTTTGGCGGGAAAAAGTAGGACGCAGAAAGTGAGTCAAACTTCTGACCCACTTTCTGACCCATTCTGGTGAAAAAATCGCTCGATATTGCGTTT
>JAZLEB010000055.1:0-12520 GCA_045615065.1 Candidatus Pelethomonas sp.
GCGGCTTTTTGCACATACCGACCATGACCGCGCGACAAGCGCGTACGAGCGTTTTGCGCAGCAAAACCTCGGCGCAAGGCGGAATTCACTTCCGCCGCGCAAGTTAAATCATGCGGGGCCCCCATCGGGTTATTACCCGATGGGGATCGGTATGACCGTTGCGGTTGCCGTTGCTGTCAGCGAGGCTCTGAAGTAAGAACCTTTTTTGGGACTTTTGGACTCAAAAAGTTCAAACCCCACTTTTCGCAAAAATAAAGCAAGGAAGCACATCATTTCTGGGAAATCAGAGAAGATGTGCTTCCTGTTTTTGCGTTTTAAGGGGTGTTTTTTATGAAGAAAATGAGGATGTGCTTCCCAAGACTTGCTTGCATCCAACCGTTGCATATGCTATTCTTTTAGTGGCGATATCAGCCGCTATTTCTTTCACATAAACAGGGGGATAACAATGAGGGACATTAGAAATTTTCATGCTGACAAATATCCCAAGCAGGGCATCGCTGGTCTGTTTGCAAAGTCAAAATATAAGCGCGTAGAAGACGGAGTATTCGCAATTACAGAAAACAGCAAAACCAGATATGTCACTTCTCTTTCTTTCGTCCAAGAACCTGATCTCAACGAAGGAGAAAACGCCGCAATGATTTCGCAATATCCTCTTGAGGATCTCCTGGACAAGTTTTTGTGTTATGTTTCTGATTTTTACGATGAATTAAATGCAGAGACATCCCAAACCTGCTTCCAAGAATTTGCCTCTCCCAATCTTGATGATATTAAAAAATTGCGTACAATTATCGGAAAACATGTATACAACAAGGAACGCATCGGCGAAGATGGCCGTACATCTGTTGACTTGATCATCGAATAACATATGTGATTCAAAGTAGACAATAGTAGGTTTACTTCGGCGGAAACCCTTGCAATTCCTACCCTAAAGCCACCGAAGGTGGATTTTCCGTGGAGATGATGGGCTTCCTCGGCGCAGGCAACAACCCCATGGTCGGTATGACTGTGGCAGTTGCTGTTGCTGTCAGCGAAGCTCTGAAGTAAAAAACTGTTTTGTGGGGATGTATGCAGACCCACAATTTCTAGGAGGGAACATATGATTTGGTATACTCTTTTCTTCCTTGTTTTCATTATTGTTGATGCTCTTATTGCAACAGAAATGGAGTCGATCGCACAAAGCAAAGGCTGCGAATCCTCCCGGACTTATTTTTGGTTTTCTTTGCTTTTGGGTCTGCCCGGCTGGATCATGGTCGCCGCTCTGCCCAACAGAAATATTGAACGGCAGCTGGAGCAGCTAAGTAAAATGCAGGCATCTTCACAAAACCAAACCGGCAACACAAGAACCGATCAGCACCCCAACGAATCCAACACCGTACCGCTCCGTTCATTATCTGCCGACGATGTGCCGGATGCATCTATGCAGCTCACTTCGTTTCTTGCACAAGCAGCCAAGTGCACACGCATTGCAGAGATTTTGGAGCTGTGGAACACCTATCCCGAAGATCATTCCGACACCGCTGTTGCTATCGGCAAAAAAATCAGTGATGCAGCTTTGATCGAGCGTATGTACGGCAGCAACCCCGACAAAATTCAACATCTGCTGAACGAAATAAACGAAATCAGCCAATCTCATCTGTAACACAAGAAGCCGCTCCCTCCCGGGAGCGGCTTCTTGCGTCTTTGCATATTATATATTCTCTCAGCCCTGATAATCAACCCCGCTGAATGTTCCGCCGTTGAGTCGGTAAGCATAATGCACGATCCCCTGAGAGCCGAAATTACCGTCATTCAGGTTGAAATCATATGCCACCTCACCGAAAGTATCGATAATGTATACTCTCACCGCCAGTGTATCCGCATAAACCGGATAATTATTGTAATCGGTAAAGGTGATCGTGTTCTCGTCAGTATACAGGGTATCCATGATCTTTCCGGTAAATTTGTTGTAGACCACATACTGGTATTCATACTCGCCAAGTCCGCCGGCTGCAGTTACATACACGGAATAAAGCGGATAGTTTCCACTGAATGTAAGGCTCTTTTCAAATGTGGCTGTCAGTGGTTCATACTGCTCCACAAGATTTTCTCCACATGTTCCGCAGAGCCAGATCCCAAAAAACTCCCCGCCGATTTCTTCAGCAGAAACCAGCGTATTCTTCTCATGTCCCAAGGCAGGAATCGCTTCTGTTTCCTTGTGAGAACAGGCAGAGCAAATTCTGCTGCGCAAACCGTCCCGGTCACACTGAGCCGGTACTTCAACAGTCCACTCACCGTAGGCATGCTCTTTTTGCGGGATACTTCCGGCAGCAAGATCAACACCGCAGACTGTGCAGACCGTATGTCTGCTTCCTGCGCTTTCACAGGTAGCTTCCTCATCAATGATCCAGTCACTTTCGGTATGACCGGCAGCATCGCCCTCTGTTGCGCCGCAAATTTCGCAGGTCTTTGCCTCCGTACAGCTTGCGTCCACCCAGCTGTGTCCGGCAGGTTCCCCTTCTACCGCTCCGCAGACCTCGCAGAGCTTCGCTTCAGTACAGGTCGCGTCCATCCAGCTGTGTCCGGCCGCTTTGCCATCCACTGCACCGCAGATCTCACAGGTTTTTGCCTCCGTGCAGGTCAAAGCCGTCCACTTGTGTCCGGCGGCTTCGCCATCCACCGCACCGCAGACCTCACAGGTCTTAGCCTTGGTACAGGTCACGTCTGTCCAGTTGTGACCGAGTGCACTACCCTCGGTTTCGCCGCATCTCTCACAGGTTTTGGCGTCCGTACAGGTCGCATCCACCCATTTATGACCGATCGCCTCGCCCTCGGTTTCACCGCAGCTCTCGCAGGTTTTCGCCTCGGTGCAGGTCGCGTTTACCCACCTGTGATTATGCTTTTCTTCAAATGGCCTAAGTTCAGTAGTATCACTGCCGCAGGCCGCCGTAACAAGAAGCAGCAACAGCGCCAACAGCAACGCGATCGTTTTCTTCATATCGTTTCCCTTTCCAAAAGATGCACAGCAGTCGCCGCACACCTGAAAATATACCATTTCATCCCTGCGGCGCATCTCTACCCATACTGGACTGTGCCGCACCCCTATGGTATCATAGTCACCCGTCGTTTTCAAGAATCGACTTTTCCGCTATCATTGACAACCCTCTTACAGAAGGGTATTATTTTATTGAACACAGTTACCGCAACCGGTACAGAAAGGAGTCGCCTATGAAGATCAACGGAATGAACATCAGTGATATTACCGATGCAGGACTTGCCGCGCGGCTTCGCGCCATCCGGAGAACATTGATCGTAACAGTATCCGCGCTCCTGCTGCTCGCGGCCTCCTGCGCCGCTCACCACATCATCGCAATTATTTCAGTAGGTTTTGCCTATTATGCCGCCTGTTTTTCCAGAGAACACCTCATTACACTGTTTCTCCAGCTGTTGGCCATTCTGCTTCTTTTATCTCCGCTGATCCCTCTTCTGCGGGAGAGACGCGCCATCCGGCGGGAACTGCAAAACCGCTACCCCGGCGGTATCAATGAATAACAGAAGACCTCACCCTGCGCCGGGTGAGGTCTTTTCTTATTTCAATCCGTAGTGTTCCTTGATGCTCTTGCGGCATACTGACTTGCCCTTGATCCTGATACTCTCCACCACGTCAAAGAGCAGTTCCTCGTCCACACTGTCACTGATGACGAGTACACCGTAGCCGGAGATCTGCATCACCCGCCCCTTTCGCTTGGCAGCCTCCAGTTCCCGCTGTTCCAAGCCATATACTCCGATAAACCAGGAGTCGGGGCTCTCCTTGTCCACCGCAGTCTTTTCATCAATGATCCGGTCAATGGTTTTCTGATGCTTTTGCAAACTATCCCGCAGTGCCTGATTGATAAAATCGCTGCGGTTGGAGTAATAGCCGTTATCCACCAGCAGATCGATGCCAGATAAAGTGGAAGTATTGATATTGACAGATACCTTTTCCGTAAGCTGTTCGTTGGTCATATCTGCACCTCCTTAGCAAATAATATAATTATGCTCCCATTGGAGCACAATTATATTACCACCAATCACACTGTTTGTCAATCCGACTGTCTCTCTTCCGTTTAAAAACAGGGCACCGTCTGCCGCAAATCGGCAGGCGGTGTCCTGTTTGTTACTTTTCCTTCCGGCGGGGCTTCAGATCGTAGCGGATCACACCGATCACGATAGAGCACAGGCTGAAGATTTCGCATACCGCTCCGCCGACGGCAACATTCACCACATTGTAGGTGAGCCAGCAAGGGGAACTGATAAATCCAAATTTGCGGATCGTCGCCGCGTTCTGCAGGCGGAAGCTGATGGTAGTGGCGGTCATACCGATCACCGGCAGCAGCTCCAGCACTGCGTTGATGGGTGTGAATGCCAAACCGAACACAGTAAAGGACAGAATATAAGACAGCACATAGAGCGAGATAAACAAAATCAGCCAGCCGATGTGGTCAGCACGGAATTTATCTCTTTTCAGGTACACGATGGCGCGCATGATGCCAACGATATTCATGCACATTCCCACCGGCGCGCCCAGCAGCAAGTAGTTGAGCGCAAAGAGAACGGAGCCGAAGAACTGACAGGTGATCACTCTCTTCGCGTCCTTCTGCTGAAAGGACATAATATTAAAGCACATGGCGACCAGACCCACGATCTGTGCCGCAAGTTCCATACCGGGCATAGTATTTCTCCTTATTTCTTCGCTCAGAACAATGACCGCGCCTCCACCGGCACGGTCATTGCTGTTACAGCATATCCATCATGATTTTGTTCTTCTCAAGGCAGCGGAAGAAAGCATCCACCACATCGGGATCAAACTGCGTTCCTCTTCCCTGTCTGATCTGGTCAAGGATGTACGCCTTATCGCACTTGGCACGGTAGACACGGGCGGTGTTCATGGCGTCAAAAGAGTCTGCCAGGCAGATGATGCGGGCATTCAGAGGAATGTCCTCACCGCACAGGCCGAAGGGATAGCCGGTACCGTCATATTTCTCGTGGTGGTACAAAGCACCTTCGTCGATATCCTCCAGGAACTTCATCTCTCTCAGCACCGTAGCGCCGATGGAGGTATGGGTCTTCATGATCTCAAACTCGTTGTCATTCAGTCTGCCCGTCTTTTTCAGAATGGTATCCTGAATGCCGACCTTACCGATGTCGTGAAGCAGGGCGGTATAGTAGAGTGTTTCGGCGGCCTTGCGATCCCATCCCATCTCTTCAGCCAGGATCAGAGAATAGTGCGCCACCCGCAGTGAGTGGTCATCGGTGTAGGCATCCTTGGCATCCACCAGACCGATAATGGCACCGACGGTCTGAAAAGCGATCATCTTCGCCTTGTCATGCTCATCCTGCACTGCCTTTTCCAACTTATCCTGGTAGGCATCCAGATCCATCTGCTGTTTCTTGTGGGAGAGCATGGCCGAAAGACTTATGACCAAAGTGCACAGGTACAGCACCGGGAAACGCTTGAGAAACTCCTCTGTGTAGTACATCTCCACAAGAGAGCGCAGCGGTGTCCAAAACAGCACCGTCAGCAGAGTTTGGAAATACACACCAACCACCAGTCCGGCTTTCACGCCGATGATGATCATCATAAACATAGGTGCCAGCAGCGACCACAGCGCGGCAAAGCCTTGATTTCCGCCGGAAAAAATGTAGTAGGTGAATACCACCATAATACCCAGCATACAAGCAACGATCGCCGGCGCGTTTTTTCCGGTAAGTTTTGTTATCACATAGGTTGCAACAAACAGCACAAACAGCACGATCGACGAGATCATCATCGCAAACTGCTGTCCCAACAGATTGAGCAGCGCAAGCACAAGGCAGAAGACCGCCAGCAACAATAATGCATTTCGCAAATTGTGCATGCTTTCCTCCATGCGCTTTTCATCATAAATATTCGCATGGAACACATGCCAGTATTCCTTTAATATATTCTTTAATTTCATGGTATATCTCCCGCCAAAATCGGCATTTTCGCAACAATCCAATTTAAATATAACACACAGATCTACATTTGGAAAGAGGCAAAGTGTACAATATCCCTTCCGGGTATTTTGTGTACACCCAAAATATGCCGCGGCGTTTCCCTGTTTCGTCTAGAGATAGATACCGCGCTCCTCACCAACCACACAGCCGGTACTGTAGATCTGCCGAAAGGCCTTTCTTTTGTTGGCGAGAATATACCGCAGCTCCTCTTCATTTTCCAGCTTGATCTCAAAGTGCTCCAGCATTTTCAGAGTCTTCGGATTAACCGGCAGAGCCAAACCATCTTCCCCCTGGGAAAACATCAGCCACAGATGGACCCTTCTGCCACGATTGAATGTTTCCAGTCTCATTTGGAGCCGGCTGTACTCATACAGTTCTCCATCCAAATACATACCGGTCTTATCAAATTTCCACAAATGATCTTCGCCGGAAAAATCATATATTTCCAGGGTTTCTTCCGATGAAAAGTCAAAATCGTATCGATTCAATTCATAGTTCAGTGTTTTCCTGCGGAGGACCGGCACACTCACCAGCATAGCCGCCGTAAGAACCGCAATCACACCAAGGCAAATTAATCCGTGCGTCAGATATCTTTGGCTGTCCAACTCCATAAACACACCAAACGCAGCGGTCAGCGCAAGAAAGACCGCCAGATAAATGGGTGTCACTATATAGGACGCCGCAAAATCCCACGGCAGCATCCATATTTTATCGTTCTTGATCAAATCTTTCATCCTGAGTCCGGATCTTTTCATAGCACCGCCGCCTTTCAAGAAACTGAAATTCGCCGCATTTATCACCTATGATGTCTCACTTATTCCTTTACCAAAAATCCCGAATGCGGTTTCAGATAAGAGTGAATAGTGAAGATACAAAAGTAAAAACCCGAACGCTTTCGCATTCGGGTTTTTGGTGGGAGCGGGTGGATTCGAACCACCGAAGTCGTCGACAACAGATTTACAGTCTGCCCCCTTTGGCCACTCGGGAACGCTCCCATATTCAGTTACGCCGATCTTACAGGGTGGAGCTGGTAGACGGACTCGAACCCCCGACCTGCTGATTACAAATCAGCTGCTCTACCAACTGAGCTATACCAGCATGTTTCGTTCAGCGACATTTCGTATCATAACAGAGAGATCCGCATTTGTCAACAATTATTTTTCAAAAAAACAAAAAATTTTTAGGCACACCGCGAACAAGCGGTGTGCCGAAGATTTATTCTCAGTTTGCGCCGGTCAGGATCTGTGCCAGTGCGCTGTCCGCGCTGAGGATCACAACTTTCTCATCGCCGGTCAGGCTCTTCTTGAGTGCATCCAGTGCCAGCGTGAATTCATAGAACTCCTTCTTATCCTCGGAGTCGTAGGCCTCGGCCAGCATACGCATATACTCAGCCTCGCCCTCTGCCTCCAGCACCGCTGCCTGTGCCTTGGCGTTGGAGATGATGATGTTCACCTGCTTGTCCACATCGTTGCGGATAATGGAAGCCTCGTAGTTACCGTCGGCAGTATATTTCTCCGCCATCTGATTACGCTCGGAGATCATGCGGGAATAAACGGCATTCAGGTTGGACTCAGGCAAATCAAAGCGCTTGATCTTCACATCGTCCACACCGATACCATAGGTCTCGGCCAGCTCATCTACCGAGGCAGCGATGCCGTTGTAGATCTCATTTCGCTCGGCGCCATCTTCCATGTTGATAATGTCAGATTGAGCCAGTGTACCCATCACATTCTTCAGTTCGTTATAGGTAATGGCATCCAGGCGCTGCTCTGCCACAGTGGTGGTACCCAGAGTCTGGTAGAACTTCTTGGGATCCTCGATGCGCCAGATCACGTAGCAGTCCACTGTCATGTTCTGCTTGTCGGAAGTCAGCACCTCACTGGGCGGAATATCGTAGAGCATGGCAGCCTTGGTGAAGCTTTTCACACTGTCAATAAAAGGCACCTTGAAGTGCAGACCGGCAGTGTCCACAGTTTCAATGATCTTGGAAAAACGCACTACACAGGCATACTCATTCTCCCGTACCGTGTACATGGAGGAAGCAAGGGTAACTACTGCGATCACACCGATGATACCGGCGATTACGTAATTTCTGAATTTTTTCATGGTTTATTCTCCTTTCGTCAGCGTGCAAAGCTGTCCAGAGGCAGCATCATATCCACACTTCCCGTTCCGCCGGTGGTGTCAATGTACACCTTCACGCCGGGCAGGATCTCCTGAATGGCCTCAAAGTACATTCTGGAGCGGGTGATCTCGGGATTGCGGGCATACTCCTCATACATTGCGGTAAACATGGCCACCTGTTCGGTCGCCTCGTTGATACGGCGCTGCTTGAGATATTCGGCATTCTGGATCAGCTTATCCGCCTCCGCCTGAGCGCGGGGAAGCTCTGCGTTCTGATAGGCCTTGGCATCATTCACTACAGTCTCCGCCTGCTGCTTGGCAGTTTCGACCGCCTTGAACGCCTCAATGACCTCCTGCGTGGGAGGCTCAGAATCCTGGATCTTCACATCCACCAGAGTAAGACCGATATTGTACTCGGCCAAAATGTCGCTCACCAGATCTTTTACCTGCCGCTGAATATTCTCCTTACCGTCAGTCAGAACAGAGTCCACGGTGCTGGAGCCTACCACATTTCGCACCTGGCTCTGGATAAGATTGCGGAGGATCGCCTGGGGATCATTGCTGGCGTAGAGGTACTGCACAGGATCGGAGATCTTATACTCCACAAAGAAGTCTACATTGACGATGTTGTAATCGCCGGTGATCATGGTGCTCTCCTCTTCGATCAGCTTGTAATCGGAGCTATTGCCGTCGGTTCGGTAGCCCAGTTCGATCTTCTGATAGACATGCACATCCACCTTCTCCACCTTTTGGATACCAAAAGGCAGCTTGAAGTGCACACCGGCATCGGTCACATCTGTCACCTTACCGAAGGTTGTCACGACGGCCTGCTGTTTATCGTCCACCGTGTAGAAGCTGGTCATGCCAATCAGCACCGCCAGCACCACCGCCAGTGCGAGAATCACCCTGCCGATCAGCTTCTTCTTATTGAACAGAGTAATGGGCTTTCTGGGCTGGGAATTGCCCAGAGGATCGTTGTAGGTATAGTTTTCCATTGTTTTTTCTCCTTTTATTAAATATTCAGGTCATCAAGCAGGCTTGCCGCCTCCCGCTGCAGCTGAGCAGATGCCCAGGCCGTCAGCATGATGCGAAGTACCTGCTCCACTCGTTCCCTGGCACCGGGAAATGGTTCCCGATAGTCGGCAAGGCTTTTGCGGATACATGTCTCCAGAGCACCTTTGTCGCTTGCCAGATCTCTCAGCTCCGCCGCTGTGCTGAGAAACGCGAAATAAAGCTGAGTATCATCAATGGAGTCATCGGACTCGGTATCCAGCTGCCCGTTCACATAGGACAGCAGCGCGCAGATCTTATCCATTGCAAGGACATTTTTCAGCATATTGATGATCGCGATGCGGCAGAACTGCCGGCAGGTATACCGCTTCCCCACCGGTGGTGAGAGGAAGCCCCGCTGCACCCAGTTCTGTACGGCATGCGCCTCCAGTCCTGTCACAGCAGCCACCTGACTGCGCACCATGCCTCCGGCAAGAAACATGGAGCTGATCTGCGCTTTTGCGGCATCCGGATTGCCGCGCTGCCCGACCAGTACTGTTCCGGGAATGATCCAATCCATCATTCGCACCTCCTCTTTGCATGATTTGATTGTAGCAGGCAATCACGTAATTGTCAATAAGAGTCATCTAACTTCGTACACCCGCACAAAACCGTTTCCCAAAACTGTGCAGAATGTATAACACTGCCGCCACAGGATAGATTTCCCGCTTCCTCCACTGTGGACTTTTTCTATGCCATATGGTATAGTGTGGTGCATAGAGAACAAGTTTTCCACGCTGCGTATGAAAAGGAGATCCCATGAAAAAAGCAATTTCTCTGATCCTATCCTGCACTCTATTGCTGACACTGCTCCCCTCCGCCGCATTTGCCTATTCCGATGCCTACGGCAGCGAGGTATGGCAGGAGAACACCGCACTCCACAGCGGTGTCACGCTGAGCGATAATATATGGTGGAGTCATTACTACAATCAGCTGCGCCACGAATATTTTGTCACCGTAGATCCTCTCAGTGCCGTCACCCCTGTGGTGGCGTACGGTGAATCCGTCTGTGACAGGCTCACCGCCACAGATGCCGCACAGCATTATGAAGAGCAGGGCTGGCGTGTTGTTGCCGGTATCAACGGTGATTTTTACGATACCGCAACAGGGTATCCCTTAGGACTTACTGTCTCAGGAGGCAAGCTTCTCTCCGGTTCCGGCAGCAATTATGCTCTTGGCATCTTCCGTGACGGCAGCGCGATCATCGGCGAGCCTAAACTTTCTATTACCGCCGAATACCGCGGCGCTAAAATGAATATTGCTGCTTTGAACAAACCCCGCGTGGATGGATCCGGCGCAACTCTGTTGACCCACGATTTCCGCACCGACCACACCACCGGAACCCTCACCGACGGTCTTACCGTGTTGTGCATGGTTTATGCCGGTTCAACGACTCTCGGCAATTCCATGCAGCTTGGCGTTCTCCGCATAATCGAAGGCTCTCAGCCTGTAGAGATCGGTAACGGGCAGATCGCTCTCACCATTGCGGCCAACGGCAATGCGGCCGACAAGCATTTTCTGGACTCTCTCTCCATCGGCTCTGTACTGACAGTGTCCTTCTCCGCCGCCGATGAGCGATGGAATTCTGTCACCGAAGCGATTGGTGCCATGTACCTGCTGGTGGAAAACGGATCAGTCGTAGACGGTCTCTCCACCAGCTATGCTCCCCGCTCTGCCGTGGGCATCAAGGCAAACGGCGAGTTGGTGATCTACACGGTAGACGGCAGACAGGCCGAACACAGCATGGGCGCATCCCTGCGAGTGCTTGCCCAAAGAATGGCAGAGCTCGGCTGTGAGACCGCCGTATGTCTGGACGGCGGCGGTTCTACCACCCTTACCGCCACCATGCCGGACGGCGACAGTGCCGAAGTCATCAATTCCCCCAGCGACAAAACCGAACGCAAAGTGAGTAATCACTTGCTGTTTTTAGCGCGTGATTACGCATCCTATGTACCGGGTCATATATACATCCGCACCGATGCAAATGTTGTCCTACCGGGACACGCGGTCGCGCTCAGCGCCACTTTGGTAGACACAAATTTCTGTCCCATGGATGCCGATATTCGCTTTGAGTGCAGTGCCGGCAAGATCGTTGACGGTGTGTTATATGCCCCCTCAACCAGCGGACCGGTCACCATCACCGCCTACGCAAGAGGCTGCACGGCTCAGACGCAGATCCTTGTAGTGGATACGCCGGACGAACTGCACGTCTACTGGAACGGCGCCCAGGAAACCGCCGTAACCATGGTCCCCGGCGACAAAGCACATCTCACTGTGACCGCTTTTTATAATCACTTGAAGCTGGATACTGTACCCGGCGATTTCATCTGGCAGGTAGATGAATCTCTGGGACGCTTTGATGCAAACGGAACGCTGATCACAAGCTTCAACGAAGGCAGCGGAGCTGTTCGCGTGTCCAAAGGAAACCTCACAGTAACCATTCCCATCACACTGGATGGCCGATCTCCCTTTGCGGACACCGCAGGACACTGGGGTACAGGCTATCTCTGCTCCCTGTATCACAGGGGTATACTCACCGGCGTACAAGAAAACGGTCAGCTCCTCGCCAATCCCGACAAGGGCGTGACCCGAGCAGAATTCGCGGTGCTGCTGGCCCGCTTTATGAACCTGAACACCGACGATTATGCTGATATCTCCACACCCTTCGCCGATATGGAACAGGTGGATGCCTGGGCCGCCAACGCAGTGCGTGCCATGTACGCACTGGGTATCGTGGGTGGTATCCAGCTGATGGACGGCACTGTGATCTATGATCCTCACGCCACACTCAGCCGCTCTCAGGCTGTGACCATGCTGGGCAGAGCGCGCTCTGCCGCCTCCATCCCCTATGATCTCACCGCTTTCTCTGATGCGGTTGATATTCCTTCCTATGCCCGTGAACATTTTGAAACCATGGTCGCCCTTGGCGTCCTCAACGGTGCATACGGAAAGCTTAACCCCAATGATCCCATGACCCGCGCCCAAATCTGCAAGGTGCTTGCCACCATGCCGCAATAACAAACAAGGGAGTGCTGCATTTCGCAGCACTCCCTTTTGCTTTTCAAATTGGAGTTTATCGGTCTTTCAAACTATTTGAAACTACATTCTGTGCCGCAGTAGCGGCAGGCTGCCCTGTATCTGCCCTTCGGCTGGTTTGTGCCTCCGGCGGGTGACTTTGGCCTTGGCCCCAAAGTCACCAAAAGTCCACCCAAGGCGTTCCCCCTTGGGTATCTCCCTTTTAGAGAACAAAATTGTTCATGCGGCACTTCCTCGTCGAGAAGGCGCTGCCCCTCGCCCCGCTGCCGCTTCTGCGGATCAGCACTCAAAACACCGCGTTTCCCTTGGTGTGCCA
>JAZLEB010000056.1:0-19207 GCA_045615065.1 Candidatus Pelethomonas sp.
TCCGCAATGACGGTCACATTCATCATTTCGTCATGGGTAATCCATTGTTTTCTTTCCACGCAGTTGTTTTCAATCATGGAAATCATGGCATAGCCACCGCCAAAGGTGAACAAGCCAATCTTTGCAAAAGTAAGAAACAAATCAAGCAAGATATTCATTCTTGTTTGCCCTCCTTCCGGTATTCGCATTGGCAGATAGTCATATCTCGATCAACGGTAAGGGATGCAGTTTTCATCAATTCAAACTGTTCGGCAAGGTAATCTACGGCATCCTGCAAAGGGAGATAATGTGTGTGGTAGCCATATTTTTCTCCATAAACCAAACCTGCGTCTTTCATCACCTTCATGTGCTGAGAAATCGCGGATTCTGAGATACCAAACTTTTTAGAAAGAGAGCGCACACAATGCTTTCTTTCCAAGAGTGCTTGATATATTTTCAAACGCATTGGCTCACACAATGCTTTTAACATACGGTCAAGTTCCATACTGCCGCTCCTTTTATTTTAGTAGTTACTTAATTGTATCGCCGCCATTTGTTTAAGTCAACACTAAATTAAAAACGCCCGCAGGATTTCTCCCGCGGGCGGCATGTGGTTAAAAAACATTTATCAAAATCTTATCACTGTTGATAATAATGCTATATGCCAAAACAAATAAGTGGTCTGAAATCAAGCGATTTCAGACCACTTAGAATCAATATGAGATTATTCCCACTCGCTTAAGTTCCGCATTCTTGCCGCGCAGTCGCTTTACATAACACCAAAACTCGCAGAGATTTCGAGGTGGATACTCTTCGTCCTCTCCCCTGTTTTCAGGTTTTAGTATCAAAATCGTATCAGCGCGAAACGCAGAATTTCACAGTGTTTTTCGTGGTTTCAGTATAGCATATCGGGCACAAAAACGCAATGCTGATCTTCTGATTCTCGCCATTATTCGCGGAAGGGTAGAGACCGCTATTTTCTTTTCACACGAAAAAATTATTATATTTCACGGTTTTGGTGTCTATCCTTAAAAACTTTGTCATCCATCTATCTGCCTATGGTTTTATAGCACGACTTCTTTGTGACCTCCACCTACAACCAAATGATCCAGAGCTTTTGTGCTTGTAGATGCCGTAGCCAATTTTTCAGCATCTACAAGTCACGCACTTAAAGGTTCACAGTGTATGTCTTGCCAACATCGGAAGTTTTCATCAACTGCCCCTCGTTTTCTTGAATGATTTTTCTTGTATGGTCAGCAATGGTTTCTCTGAGATCTCCATTTTCGGTATTGATGCCCAGTGATGTAATCTCTTCGGGAGTGGCAAATCGATACATGTCAGAGTGTTGGTTGACCAATTGTTCCAAAGATGTCTGTTGTTCAGACGTAGGCAGTAGCTCAACCACATCAGCAAGAAGCAATTCATAGCATTGGAAGTGATCTCCAAACCGAAGCTCTGTCATGTGTCTGCCACAAACACGATACGTTATTTGATTCCAGCCCACGATGCCAGTTTCTACAAGTTCTTCTCTAAACTCTCGGCTCAGGTTATAAATCTGCTCGCGCTCTGAACCTTTGTCAAAGCGCTTAACAAATTTACGCAGATATTTGTTTTCCAACCGAAGACGATAGTCATCGCGAGATGATTCATCTATTGATATTTTATCATCATCTTTTACTTGATATAGATTCTTCAACTCCAGCTTTTCGTTGCCGAATAATTTATAGACACCTCCAACAGGTTGATATTTCCCCGTACCGCGTTCATTTTTCACTAGGAGATACTTATTTCCCACCTTAATTCTGTAAAGGTAGGCGAACGAAATGCGGACAATTGTATTATCCTTGATGATGCCCCCTCGTTTCAATTTGCGTTGAGAAACTTTCCAGTTTGTAGTGTCCAAAAGATCCTGAAACGACTTGAAAAGTTCAGGAAGTAGAAAGCCCACTGCGATACCGGCAATACTGCTTCCCACTGGCCAATCGTTGATTTCGAAAAGGACGATAACGGCAACTGCCCCCAAAGAGCAAAACGCAAGAATAATCGTTTTTGCAATTTTCATGGTGTTATCCCCTGCCAATTGGGATGCCAATTCGCTCTTTGGCAACGCATATACCGTCTTTAACAATATAACATTCGATATAGTGGTTCCCAAAGAAGTTACTATGCTCCACTATGGTTTTTCCTTTCTCAAAGATTTCTCCTCTGAGCTGGTTTCTTCTCTCGGCCTCTGGTCCAACATTTTTAACCTTCCATAAGATTGTATATGGTTGTGGACAGTTTGTATATTCCATAGCACAACGAATCTCAAAATTGTGAGGCAAGTAATGTCGTAGCAGGGATAGAAACTCAGCTATCGGTTTCGGTCTAAAACCGTTACCACTAACGGTACATGATACGTTGCAATAATACAGCTTTTGTACTGGAAACAATTCGTCAATATATTCCTCATTATCAACAAAGGAACGAACAGATTTAGACACTGGTTCGAGAGAATAATTTGCCGTTTCGCTTACTTGCTCTTTCCAATAATCATGATTAAAGAAACCGTACCACGCTTGAAGCGCATCAGCTTTGGAACAATCATCTTTGAAAAGGATTGCAAGATCCTCAAGTTTGCTTTTCAAACGATTTTTCCAGTTAGTCATTCTCTGAATGTCGCTATTTCTCGGGGTTAAATCTCTTCCATTATCTACCGGTGCTACAACAGAAGTGTTAGTTTCGAGACGCTCTACAATCTCTTTCATTGTAAAATAAAAGAGTTCGTCAATACGCTCATAGGATTCTTGTAGTTTTTCTTCGCACAAAACTGTTTGCAAAAGCCCACTAGGCATATTCTTCCAAGATTCTCTCGATTTGCAAAACATCTTTGACAAGCGAACTACTTTTCTGAGTTTTCCGTCAGAATTGTCATTTTTTGACTTGAACCAATCATTTACTCCTTTGAGTTCGCGTTTTGTCCAATCTGAGCCTGCATGTTCGTAAATCCAGCATTTATTCACAGGATCAGAATATCTCCTGTAAACCGCAAAATCGATATGATATCCATCTGCATATTTTATTCGAACACAACTAGTTTTTACTTCCGGCTCCGTATTAAACTGTTTTGTTTTCCTCTTTAGTGCATTAGCCACCATATTTCGGGTAGCCCGAGCACCTCTATCCCCAAGCGCAGACTTATCGAAAACCACAGCAACATCAATATCATAGTCGCCGTCTTCATTTTGAACAACAGTCGACATTGCAACGCTACCCTGTACATATGTTTCCACAATGGAATAAGAAGTCCCGTTTTCTTCGTTATATTCCTTCAATCCATCTTTAAGGCGCTGAATGTTTAGATCCTTTTTGCTGTGTAATTTCGTTTGTTCTGTCTGGGGCAAGACAACATGTGATTTGTAGAATGTATCGAATCTTGATGACAGGTCATACATTTTTACTTGGCACATCTCCCTTTCTATACACTATTTATCCTCACGTACTTTGGACAGCAATTCGCTATAAATCTGATAATCTCCATGCCAGAGCATTTTGAACAGAAAAATCTTTTTATTTTACAAAACCCTTGTAAGTTCCAAAGCCCAGCATATATGCCGCCATTGCAATCGCCAAATCTTCGGACTCAATATCCTGCTCACTTGCCATAGCTCTGAGTTCGTCAATTACGGTATCATGAGGAACAATGCTGCCTTCCAGCTCTTTGACTGCTTTTTCGATAATCGAGGGCAGAACCATGCACATCTGATAGAAAGCATCCTCCTGACCAGTAACAAGGGCATAGAACTGGTCAAGACTCACTCGACGAATCAGCTTATGGCCAACCTTCTTCTTGTCAACAGTGGTTTCCCACTTGATGTTTTGTGACCTCTGTGCAATAGCTTCAACCAAGAAACAAGCGCAGTCATCATCATTGAGCAACTGATTTTGCATCTTGATAAAAGTCTTCCCAGCAGAAGCAGAGTTCATGGTATTGTGTTTGTTTTTCATTTCAACATAAACCGTGTGGACACTGCCGGCGTCAGGGATAGCGATGCCGTCTGCGTTTTCATAAATCACATCCCAACCGCCTTCTTCTCCGTTCGGAGGAACATGGCAATTAGCTATATACTGAAAAATTCGCTGGTGGAAGTAGCCAATATCGTTGTTGTTAGACTTATCTCTCTGACGGAAAATCTCATTGCTCACAATCTCGTCCCACGTAGAACGATAGACCGTCTTATCGAAGATCAACTTGATGGGATCAATGATATTCTTATTGAAACGTTTCAGATCAAACGATTCAAGCTTTTCGCCGTATTTCTCAATTGTGGCTTTTACATGATTGGTAAAATCTTCTTCAGATATAAAACTCAAATTCCACATTATTATACATTCTCCAATGCTTCTCTTATTTTAACCGCAATTTCATATGCCAAATTTACGGGAACAGCATTACCTACCTGCTTATACTGAGCTCCGATGCTACCGCAGAATTGCCACTCGTCCGGAAAACTCTGACAACGTGCATTTTCCCTAATTGTAAACGGTCGTGCTTCTAATGGATGACATCTATCAGTTTGTTTCTGACTCGGAGAGGTGAGCACAGCCAAAGACGGTTCATCAAGACTTAGCCTTCTTAAAATACCGGTTCTACCGCCTTCCATGTACCAGCAGCTCTTCATATACTCTTTTGCGATGTCTTCCGGAATATCTCTCCAGTATCCACCGGGCGGAACCATCTCAAAAATTTTGCGTTTATACTCAGAGTACGGAGTACCCTCGCTTTGAGGACAATCGAGCAGGATATCCCTTAATACGGGCTTGTACTTATGAGGAACAGGAAACTCAAACGTGACCTTATCCAACAAATCATTTCTAATGCCAATTGTAATTAAACGCTCACGCTTTTGGGCAACGCCATAATCCCAGGCATTTAAAACTTGTTTTTGAATGGTATATCCAGTGCTCTCGAAAATATCTGTGATTGTTTTATATGTCCGCCCATGATCATGGGTAAGCAAACCACGCACATTCTCAAACAGGAACATTTTAGGCTGGAGCTGCTCCAAGAATTTTGCATAATGGTAAAACAATGTGCCGCGAGCATCTTCTAGTCCCAATCGCTTTCCTGCATAGGAGAAACTCTGACAAGGCGCTCCACCTGAGAGCAAATCAAGCTCTCCCTTGGATATACCAAAATATTCGGGCAAATCCAAACAGGAGATATTGGCAACATCATCATTTATAACTCTCCAATTCGGACGATTATATCGCAATGTATCAGAGGCATCTTTGTCAAACTCGATTAACCCTATCGTATCAAATCCAGCTTTCTCAATACCGAGAGCAAGGCCACCAGCACCAGCGAACAGTTCAATGGTAGTGGGCAATTTTTTTACCGGTTCTTCATGTTCCTCCTGAACAAACTCCATAATATCACCTATGTTGCAGTTAAGAACCGTACAAATCTTTTCAATACTCTCAAAAGAAATCGGTTCACTTTTTCCCATACGAGCCATTACATTGAAGCTAATCCCAGCAGCCTCTTTCAACTCCGTCTTGTTCATATTCTTATCGATTAGCAACTTCCATAGCTTATTGTAACAAACAGCCACAGTATTTCCTCCACATTCTATCATCAAAAATACAAATCAGGGTTGTCTATATTATAGCATATTTCGTCTAAAAATCAACACATCTCACGATTTCGTTAGAAAATCTTTTGTTGTTTATCCTCAAAAACTTGCGTTGAGACAACTCATTTATCTTAATTCCATCATCCACAGCAACATCACATTAACAAGGATCTTTGTAATCTTATCTATTGCTAATTTCAATATTTGTGATCCGAACCCCTCTTTTCCCTGCGTACTCCACAAGGTTATACGCATTACTCCCAGAATGCCGCACATAAGCAATCAGATAACCAACACGGTCGATAGCATACCGATTCGCTCGCACGATCGACAACCTCCGCGGCACTTTCTCCATCCCCTCTGGGTAGTAGATCCCATCAAAGCTCTCCGGCAATATCACCGGTCGCTCCGCGGGATGATACGGTGTCAAACGAAGCAAGGTAATCTCCGGATACTTCTGCTTCGCAGCAATCAGCGCAACTGTTGCCAACCGGTCAAATCCTCCGTAACCGCCCACAATAAACTCTGTTACACCGTCCCACTCAATATACTGTTCAATAGCACTATTTAGCGCAGGCAACAGTTCATCGGATGCTTCTCGATGTCCAATAAAAAAGCAACTTTTAATCCTCATTTACGTTCACATCCATAGTTGTGTTTGTCGTAAAAATTATACGATACAGAATATTATTTTACAACGATTTATCGAAGTATAATTTACGAAGAATACAAGTATCGAGGTGAACTCTGTGAAGGATATTCTCTCCGTTATAACCGAACATCGCGAAGCACGAGGCTGGACTGAATATCAGCTTGCAGAGCGATCCGGTTTGCCGCAATCTACAATCTCATCGTGGTATCGTAAAAAAATAATCCCTACCGTTCCTTCCTTAGAAAAAATTTGTGCAGCATTTGGAATCACGCTTTCACAGCTATTTGCTGAAAGTGATACACCTGTTTCTTTAACCGCCTCTCAACAAAAACTGTTAGAACATTGGTCACGTTTGTCTGAGGATCAGCAAGCCGTAGTGTTTGCGTTAATTGAAAAAATGTAAAAACCGCCGGTGCCGCAAGACAATGCAGCACCGGCGATCTCTATATTCAACATCCTTAAAATGCTCGCTCAAACTCTTGTAATTCTGTCTAAAGGGCACTGTTCATCATGTAGTTTTCTTAGCTTGGAAAGAGAAATACTACGCTGACCATTTTTCTGCATTGCCCCCGCAGCGTTCCAAACTGGTGAGCCTTTACCGTTGTAACACTCTTTAAAGCTTCCATCCGGCATGATCCTAATCACAATGAGATAGTCCGGTTCGCTGCTTATCGCTATCCGTTTAATTTGCGTTGCTTTAATTTGAACATATCGCCCATCCTGCGTCACCGCATCATGAGTTTCATAAGAAGCAGGTAGCAGTTGGAGTCCATAATTTTCCGCCACAAGCACCTCTCCAATGCTTCCAACCACGTGTCCGTCTGGAGTGAAATGACGCCCTGGGTACATTTCCTCAAGTTCTGTAGTAATAGCGTAAATCTGCTTCACTTTTTCTGCAATTGCCGCATTGTTATGCTCCACCAATCGACACACCGCCTATCAAATAATCACTTTATGTACCAAAATGATATCACACCCAACAAATGTTTACAATAAAATTCACACACACGAACAAACTCATGTGTGTGAATTCTAAATTGCGATTTTGCTTAGTCTATCAACCTGTGTTCCGCAGGCCCTTCGACATACTCCTCGATCTCACCGCTGAACACCATCTGCGCATACTCCAGCGGCTTGTTGTAGATCAGCCAATCCAATTCCCCGCGCTGGAGCGTATTGGCATCCAGTGCGGTCTCCACCGCGCGGCAATCAATAGAGATCTGTGTGCCATCCATGAACCGCAGTTCGACACACCCGGTATCCATATCATACTCACACCGCAACAGGCAATTCATTCAATTCCCTCCTCATCATATCATTGAAATAAGCCAGATACTCTTTGCGCAGCTCCCACGCTCCCGGTGTCTTTTCGTCTAGATAACGCTGATATCCTTCACTATAACCTTGCATAGGAATCTCCTCAATGTTCTTCACATTGCGGTATTGGATGATTTCAAACTCGTTCCTTCCGTTATCAAAGGCAATCACCTTATCAGCCGAAATCGTCGCCTTGTAGATATGCCCCATTTGCCCATACAGAAACTTCTGTCGGTTTGCAAACCACTCCGCCACATCGCGGGACAGTGTCCAAGACAGTGAGCACTTCGCCTTATCCAGCGGTTCCAAGCCTGCGCGATAGACTGTAAAGCTGTCCAGACAGCGTACAGCTTCCGGAAGCTTCTCCCGCCAATTCTCAGGACGAGCTTTCAGCGAATTGCGAACATGCTTGCGGATGATCGGGTAGTGATCTCCGTGGTTGGTATAATGCTCCAAAGCAATCTTCCTCTTCACTTCCGCGGGCATAATATCTTCAAGAAATCTAAGAACATCTGCTGCCATGCTTGCCTCGTAGAACGCGATCTTTCTCACAGTGACCCAGTCACCGCTTCTTCCTGCGCGAACCGCTTCCTTCAACTTCTCAATATATAAAGCCTGATCCATATTGAACCTCCTCAATTACCGTTATGGTTATTTCCTTTTCTTCCGTTTTCCTTGGCATACTCGCTGTACGCCTTTCTCCGCTCCTCGCTGTACGGTGCTGTCAGTCGAAAGCTCAAGCGCCCTTTTTCAATCTCGAAGGTCAGACCGCCCTGCTCGTTGTCATCCGTCTGACGGCAATGCTCCGGGTACATGGCGGCATATTTCGTCAGTCTCTTTTTCAAGTCTGTGTTATGGGTCTGCACCTCAATCAGATCGCCGTATTCATCAAAAAAGATAGCGGTTGTCTTCTGCCGTTTCGTAAGCCCTGTTTTCATAAATACCTCCCGATTTTTAGTTTTTTCTCCACCTCTTGAAATGTAAAAGTGAGTGGATTTTTCGATGGAAAATGCCCAAACGATGTAGGCATCATTTGAAGCACTCCCATCGGATTTTTTGCGTTTTTCCCGGCTCTTGATGGTTTACCGGGCATCGTCCTGTGTACGCACATTCTCTTTGCGTCTAGAGAAGTATGACCACAGATTGTTGCGTGAAATCACATCCTCATAAGTACGAAGTTTGCTGCGGAGACTGTTGTTTTCTTTCTCCAAGTCTGCCGCGCGAAGCTGACCTCGGATGGACTTGTATTCAGCCAGCTCCTTGGTTACCGCCGCCAGTTTTGCTTTCAATTCAGCAATGGTTTTCTTCGCTTCCTTCAAGAGCTTTTTCAGTTTACCTTCCTGCTTCTCCTGCACCACGTACTTCTGCGCTGCCGTGACAAGGGTTTGATAGTCCTCTCGCTCGATTGCAACCTTGGATGTCAGTGGCAAGGGTTTGGCTTCGATTTGCTCCACAGCTTCAATGGATACCTGCTGCTGTTGGACGCGCTCGATGGTCTGCTCCAACTGGGCAAGTTCCTCTTTCCACTTTTCTCGCTTGAACTCCAGAACACTGAGATGCTCCTTGTGTTCGCCCTTCTGCTCCCACTCGATCCCATGCTCCAGCATAATTTCCGCAAGGGCTTCTTTCTCCCTCTGCACCCACAGGTCACGCTCGGTCAGAGATCGTCCCTCTCCGGTGATACCCTGATCGGCAAGCGCCTGTTTTAGCGAAACACGGGTGGACAGCCCGCGCTTACTCCCGGTGGTATAAGGAACGAAGTCGATGTGAAGATGGGGTGTTGCTTCATCCATGTGGAGATGAGCAGAGTAGACATGGAGCTGCGGATTCCTCTCCTGAAAGCTCAGCATGAACTGATCCAGGATGGTCTTTGCCAGCTCTGCATTCTCTCCAGCAGTTCCCATATCATCCTTGTTGCCCACTTGGAAAATCACCTCGTAAAAGGGTTTCTCCTGTTTGCCCTTGCAGATCTTTTCGTAGTAGTTATCCACGCAGCGGTCTTTTCGCTTTTGCTTGGCGTTGAACTCTGCTACAGCTTCATCGAACAGCTTGTGATATACTTCCTCGATTGGTGTGTAACAGTATTCAATGTTCAGATGCGTCCTTGCCGGGTCAATGTTTGCTGCGAGATAGGTGCGGCGATTGTGTGCAATCACGCCGTCACCGGACATTGCGCTGATGGTTCGTTTTATGGCTATTACCTCCGAATTTACGGTCATTTGAATGAAATACCTTTCGCCGCGACAGCGGCGGGTTTTGTTACTTTTGTCAAAAGTAACGCAAAAGCACTTTTGACAGCGGAGCCATCAAAAGAGCATTGCGCTCTCCGAGGGGGAACGGGGGATGCGGCTGCTGCGGCAGCCTCCGCTGTGGCTTGCAGGAGGACCCTTGTTCTGCAAAACCACAGCGCGGTCGCCATCGGATCTGACACCGTTTTGTCGTTCCTCGCCGCCCATCGGTGGGAGTGATTCCTGCGAGAATCACCCCCACCTGTGACGATGGTGACGGTGGTGACGATGATTTTGACACCACCCCCCACTCCCATTTTCATCGTCACATCGTCACCATCGTCACACAGCTTACGAAAGTCGCGTCAAACTGATCCTACTTCCGTTTCTGCTGTGCTTGTTCTCATAGCGGATGTTGTAGTCACTTTGCAGCTTCCCCGCCTTGACATTCAGCCGTTTGGTGAGCGCGTTGGCCGGGAGATCAAGCGAGAGCTGTTCCACCAGTTCTGTTGCACTCCCACTCCACTCCGGTTGCTCCGCTGTGAGCAATCCTGCCACAGCTTCTATGATCGGATCAGAGGGTTCCGACCAGAATTGTTCATCCGCAGATTCAAAAGTCCAGATCAACCGCTCCGTGTCACGCTGCAGATACAGTCTCTGATCCTGCTGGTCACGCCCTACGATCTCAAGTGCCGCTGTATTTCCGACACGGTACTTCTTGTACATCAGCATCGCTCCGTCCGCACAACCGAGCAAACCTGTTGTGCCGGAGATCGTTTCAAAGGTGTCGATAGCCGGTTGCTTTCTGGTGTGGTGAACGAAGAGAACACAGATGTTATGGCGGTCTGCAAACTGCTTCATCCGACCAATGATCTCGTAGTCACCGGCGTAGCTGTACGCCTCACCGGTGGCATCACGAACCTTTTGCAGCGTGTCTACGATGATCAGCTTTGTGTCTGGATGCTCTCTCACAAACCGCTCCAACTGCTCGTCCAATCCGTTGCCAAGCTGCTTGGCAGCAACGGCGAAGTGTAGGTTCTCTGTGTCGTTCACACCGAACATTCGAAATAGTCGATTCTGCAATCGCTGGTAGTCATCCTCCAACGCGAGGTACAGAACCGTGCCCTGCCGAACTGTGTAGTCCCAAAGAGGTTCCCCCGTGCTAACATGATAGGCGATCTGCGCCACCAGAAAGGATTTGCCGATCTTCGGCGCACCGGCGAGGATGTACGCCCCACTGCAAAGCAGTCCGTCAATGATGGGGGATCTCCCGGTGTACACATTGCGATAGAGCTCGCTCATGGTCACCGTATGGAGATAATCCGGTGCTGCCCTTCGGTTCATTTCCCGAAGAAGTTCTTCATAATCCCGCTCTACAGGATTGTAATCGCCGTCTTTGTCTGATATAATGTTAGTGTTTCTAGGAATCGACTGCCCGTCATCTGCGCCAACAGATGTCGTAAGGGCGGTCGTTTTCTTTTTATCCTCCGGCATAGACGTCCTCCTTCATTCCGCTCATGACCTCCGTCATGAACCGGATCACCTCCAGAAGGTCGCAGTCTACACCGTCTCCGCTCTCGATCCTCCGCAGCTCATCGAGCACAGCTTCGAATTGATCACGCAGCGCCTTGTAAACTCTCGGATTGCCCTGCACCACGATCTCTCTTACGAGGATTCGGCTGGTGATGTAGTCCTGCTTGGTTAGGCCACTCAGCTTCACATAGGTCTCCAGCAGCGCATCCTCCTCCGGCGAAACACGAAACGCCACTGTTATATTTCGCCATCTACCATGCCCATCCAGGTTCTTTGCCGACATATTAACTCCTTTCCACGCTCAGCTTATGAGCGATTTCTTTTTGCGTCGTGGGAAACAGATGCGCATAGCGATAGGTAATATCGATGCTCTCGTGTCCCACACGGTCTGCGATCGCCACAGCGGAGAATCCGAGTTCAATCAAGAGAGAAACATGACTGTGCCGCAGATCGTGAATTCGGATGCGCTTCACACCGGTTTCCCTACAGCCCCGATTCATCTCATGATGCAGATAAGTCTTCGTGATGGGAAAGATCCTCTCGTCGTCATCGATCCCGTACAAGCTTTTGATGTAGTCGCTGATCTCATCGGAGAGAAAGTCCGGCATCTGGACGATGCGGTTGCTCTTGGGTGTCTTCGGATCTGTGACCACATCCTTGCCATCGATCCGCTGATAGGACTTGATGATACGCACCGTCTTCTTCTCAAAGTCAAAGTCCTCTCGGGTCAGCGCAAGCATTTCTCCCATCCGAAGACCGCACCAGTACAGAACCTCAAAGGCATAGAAGGAAATGGGCTTGTCCATCATGGCATCGGAGAACCGGCGATACTCGTCCTTCGTCCAGAACAGCATTTCCCGTGTCTTTTCCTTGCCCATGTTTCCTGCTTTCTGTGCTGGATTGCTCTTGAGGTCATAGAACCGAACCGCGTGGTTGAAGATGGCGCTGCACTGATTGTGTATCGTCTTCAAGTAGGTCGGGGAGTACGCCTTGCCGTTCTCGTCCCGCCACGACATCATGACATTTTGCCATGCGATGATGTCCGATGCCTTGATCTCGCACATCTTCCGATCCTTGAAGTACGGCAGAATCTTCTGGTCGATGACGCTGGTCTTCATGACCCATGTACTGAGCTTCAACCGCTCCTTCAGGTCGCGCTTGTAGATCTCCAGAAAGGATGCGAAGGTCATATCCATGTCCCCCTTCTCCTTGCCCAGAAACTCACGCTCCCACTCCATCGCCGCTCGCTTGGTGGTAAAGCCTCGCTTGACCTTGCGGCTTCGCTTGCCTTCCCATGTGTCGTAGTACACCGACACATACCACTTGCCGTTACTGTCTCTGTAAGCTGCCATCTGCTCACGCTCCCTTCTTTTCTGCTTCGCCCATGCCGTAGAACTGCTCTTCGAAGTACTTGCGGCTGACCTTGCCGGTGACCACGGTGTAGCCCTTTGCCTGCAGTTCTTCGTTCAGCCTCCGGATGAGCTTGTACGCGTATGCCTGAGATACGCCCAGCTCCTCCATAATCTCCGCTGCCGTGACCATAAACTTTGTTGCCATGTGTTTTTGCTCCTTTCAGATTTGTTCGTTGCCGCGTAAACGGCAACTTGTATATTGGAAAATCAGAATTTTCTAATTCAGATTTTCTATCAGGGATTATATCCGGTGGTTGACAGGAATGCAATGGTTTTGTACAATCTTGTTTGTAGTGATGTTAATTTTCCAAAAAGCTGCATTTCTCCATTTTCTAAAGAACGGACGGTCACAACTATGGAAAAGGATTATTCGGAATTTGAATATACAGACTACGAGAAATACGTTGCTCGGCGCACCCAAATAAAAGGGGTTCATCTTGATGTATTTAAAAACGCAGCTCGTTTCTATCCAGAAGAACGAAAATTTCAGATTTCTGTAGACGATTTCTTTGAATTCTGCTCTATTCAAGATGATATTGATAAGCACTACGATGCTATGGAAGTTCGTACCGGTAGAACCATCAAGCGACACGACAGTCCGGAGGATGAGGCTATATACGACGAACATAAGACCGAGCAAGAAATTGCCAACAAAGCTCTTATTGAAAAGATGCAGCAGAAATATCGCATTAATAGGGAGGGAATCGACTATCTTCAAGATGAGTATCATAAAAAATGTACAGACACCTCACCGGATCCCCTAATCAATGTTTTTAGCGGAACATTGATTGACTTGAACTACGGGGAAGGCATCCTTGATTTTATCTATGCTGACTTTATAACCCCAATTAAGGAGAAACTGTTGTTCTTCCATGAAATGATTGGTTTTACAGAAGCATTGAAAGAGGCATACCCTGAACTCGTCAGCACGGAACCGACAAAAGATGAGCCTATCAAGGTGTACGACCAAACACATCTGCTCATTCAAAAATTCTTTGAGTATAATTCCACTTTCGAAACTGTGCGTGATATTGCCTACGCTTCGTTGTATTCATCCATTTGCCCACCGAGGTTTGCTGACAAATTTGATGTACGAGATGAACTGAAGCGATACGGCTCATACCTTTTGGAATTGCAGGAAGAATATTTGGAGCTCTTGGAATTTTGCTTCGATGATTCGTTCTATAATGGTGCATTGGATCAAATGTATCCGTCCGAGCGTTTTGCACTTTACAGAAGATATAAGGGCTTACCTACATACTGTCACAGAAAAGAATATGTTGGCTTCTCAACTCGGCAAATGATGGACACTAAGATGCCTTTTGGCATTACAAAGGAAGAGTTCGATAAGCGAGCATCTTCCAGTATGTTTGCTACAGGCGATCAGAAAGCGTTGGCTAATAAACTTGGCATGCCGGAAAATTTCATCGCTGTACTCAATCGCTTTCCGCACTTTATGGAGGTACAGTACGAGTTTAGTTGCATTGCCGAAATTCTGGAGCTTGAATTTACAAAAATGCTGGAGCATGATGTCCGCTTTCGCAAGTGCAAGCGCTGCGGAAAATACTTCATCATGAAGGGCAATTACGACACCAATTACTGTGACCGCATCGCCCCCGGCGAAGCCAGAACCTGCCAGGAGCTTGCTGCGGGCGAGAATTACAGAGCAAAGCACGCCGACGACAAGGGACTGGCTATCTACAACAAGTACTACAAGCGCTATGCCGCGCGAGTAAAAGTCCGCCAGATCAAAGAAGATGCTTTTAAGCAGTGGAAGTATCAGGCGATGACCAAGCGCGACGAGTGCAACATAGGGACGATCACCCCGGAAGAGTACATCCAGTGGATGGAGAACTACTTCCCCAACCGCAAGCCCAAGCAGGACAAATAAAAAATCCCTCCTGATTGAACTTAAGCGTTCAAACAGGAGGGATTTCCTCATGTTGAAATTATTGTGGGATTTGGAAGAATCGTATCAAAACAGTATCATTTCGATTTGCCAAGCCCGCAAAGCCTTGCGGCGCAATGGCTTCCCGATTTTTCTTCTTATTCCCACTCGATGGTTGCCGGGGGCTTGGAGGTGATATCGTAAACAATGCGGTTGATACCGGGCACTTCGTTTACGATACGGATGCTGATGCGATCCAGCACCTCATAGGGGATACGGGCCCAGTCAGCGGTCATGAAGTCGCTGGTGGTAACACCGCGCAGAGCCAGGGTGTAGTCATAAGTACGGCCGTCGCCCATAACGCCAACGCTGCGGGTATCGGTCAGAACGGCAAAGTACTGGTTGATCTTACCATCCAGTCCTGCATTCTCGATCTCCTTGCGGAAAATGGCGTCGGCATCGCGCAGGGTGTCCAGCTTCTCCTTGGTCAGGTCGCCGATCACGCGGATAGCCAGACCGGGGCCGGGGAAGGGCTGGCGGGAGACCAGGTACTCAGGCAGACCCAGTTCACGGCCCAGCTGACGGACTTCATCCTTCATCAGCATACGCAGAGGCTCAATGATCTCCTTGAAGTCCACGAAGTCGGGAAGACCGCCCACATTGTGGTGGCTCTTGATCTTGGCGGCATTACCCGCGCCGGACTCAATAACGTCGGCATAGATGGTGCCCTGTGCCAGGAAGTCCACAGCGCCGATCTTCTTGGCCTCTTCCTCAAACACGCGGATGAACTCCTCACCCACGATCTTGCGCTTGCGCTCGGGATCGCTGACACCGGCCAGCTTGCCAAGGAAACGGTCCTCCGCATCCACGCGGATGAAGTTCATTGCCCACTTGCCGAAAGCGGCCTCGACCTCGTCACCCTCGTTCTTGCGCATGCAGCCGTGGTCAACGAACACGCAGGTCAGCTGCTCGCCAATTGCCTCAGCCAGCAGTGCAGCGCAAACAGAGCTGTCCACACCGCCGGAGAGTGCCAGCAGCACCTTGCCGTTACCAACCTTAGCGCGGATATCGTCGATAGCAGCCTGCTTGTAGTCATCCATAGACCAGTCGCCCTTGGCGCCGCAGACCTCAAAGAGGAAGTTGCGGATCATCTGAGCGCCGTACTCGGAGTGATCCACCTCGGGATGGAACTGCACACCGTAGAAGCCGCGCTTCTCATCGGCGATGGCAACATTGGGGCAGGCATTGGAGTGCGCCATCAGCTCAAAGCCCTCGGGCACCTTCTCCATATAGTCACCATGGCTCATCCAGGAGATGGCATTCTCGGGCAGGCCCTTGAAGATCTTGCAGTTAGTATTATAGAAGGTCAGAGTCTTGCCGTACTCACGGGCACTGTCGTCCTGTGCGGCAGTAACGCGGCCACCCAGAGTATGAGCGATCAGCTGGCAGCCGTAGCAGATGCCAAACACGGGAACACCCATCTCGAACAGCGCGGGATCGACCTTGGGAGACTCTTCCAGATAAACAGAGTTGGGACCACCGGTGAAGATAAAGCCGATGGGATTGAGCTTCTTCAACTCCTCAAGGGGAGTGGAGAAGGGCTTGACCTCGCAGTATACGCCGCAGTCACGCACACGGCGCGCGATCAGCTGATTATACTGACCACCGAAATCCAAAATAACGACAAGTTGATGGGACACAGTATCGTTCCTCACTTTCATAAATTGCTATGAAGTCGCGTTGCTATGATTCACCCTATATTATGCCAAGAAATTCCGCATCTTTCAACCATAGATTTTCTAAAATACCCTAAATTTTTCTTTTTTTACATCCTCGCCAAAGAAAACACCTGCCTGTGCCGACTGGCACAGGCAGGTGTTTTATGTTTTTTACCGCTCTCTTCCCAGGAAGAACAGCGCAACAGTGCCGGGACCGGCATGCGCACCGATCACAGGACCAATATCTGTGATCGTATGCACGGTGATCCCGTGCCGCTCACGCAAAATGTCGGCAAGCTGCTTGGCATCCTCCGCACTGTCAGCATGGGAGATAAACACAGTTCCCTCCCGGGGCGTCAGTGCCAGTTCATCGTACTTATCCGCCAGCGAAACAATTGCCTTCTTTCTGCCGCGGATCTTGGCAACACTGACCAGCTTTCCCTCGTTATCCACATGGATCTGAGGCTTCAAACCCAGGGCATTTCCCAAAAATGCCACTGTGGGACTGATACGTCCGCCGCGCTTGAGATACTCCAGATCATCCACTGTGACCCAGTGGCAGAGGCTAAGCTTCATCTTCTCCAGACAGGCAGCCACCTCCTCGATGGTCTTGCCCTGTGCTTTGAGTTCCTTGGCATGGTACAGCAGAAGTCCCTGACCGGCAGAAGCACACAGCGTATCCACTACGACCACCTTGCGCTCAGGATACTGTTCGGCAAGCTGGTCGGCAGCAAGGCGGGCGGAGTTGCAGGTGGTGCTGAGGCCGGAGGAGAAGCTCAGGTGCAGCACATCCTTGCCCTCCTGCAGCAGCGGCTCGAATACATCCACAAATGTACCGATGCTGATGGCGGAAGTCTTGGCATTACCGCCTGCGCGCATACGCTCATAAAAATCCGCAGCGCTCATATCCGTAGAAGTGTGCTCGATCTCATCATCGGTAAAGTAGAAAGTCAGACTTGTCCACAGCACGCCCCACTGGTCCAGAAGCTCCGGCGCGAGGTCGCAGCCGGAATCAGTAAAGATCACATAGTTGCTCATTTTTATTCCTCCGTTTCGGTAAATGTCGGTCGGTAGGGGTCAACCTATCTTCACTCTGTCTGGCAGCTGCCAAACAGGTACATCCATTCTTGATATAATTGATTGTACTATATCTTGTTGTTTTAATCAAGAGGTAATCACGTTTTTAATACAACTTCTTTTCAGGGTATCGGGAAGCCAGCACTGCCGTTTCTTGACAAAAAGAACTGTGTGTCCTAAAATAATACGCATACGAATTATTCCCATGAAATAGGAGCGTGAATCACCGTGAAGGGTATCTTTCACTACATGAAAGCCCATTGGCGGGCTGTTTTTTTTGTCATCGCTGTGAAACTGCTGGCAGCGCTGGGCGAACTGGCCATTCCTTACATTTTGGAGCATATGATTGACCGCGTAGTACCTCAGGGCAAATTTCTGCCGGTGGTGCTGTGGGGCGTTGCCATGATCGCTGTGGCGCTTGTTGCCCGGCAGAGCAACATCTATGCCAACAGCACCTCTGTGACGATCTCCCGCAAATGCACAGAGAAGATGCGGCAGGATCTCTTCCGCCGCACAGTAAACCTCTCCGGTTCTCAGGTGGATCATCTGACACTTCCCTCTCTGATCTCCCGCATGACTTCCGACTCCTACAATGTGCAGAATTTCATTGCGCAGATCCAGACTATCGGTATTCGCGCGCCCATCATGCTGCTGGGCGGCATCGCTATTACCATGACAATGGATACTGCCCTCGCCTCCATTCTGTGTATCATGGCGCCGATCCTCATCTGCGTAGTCGTATTTGTGTCCCGTAAAGGCATCCCTCTGTACAGCAAGGTGCAGCAGCGGCTGGATACTCTGGTGCGGATCATGCGCGAGAACATTACCGGCATTCGCGTGGTCAAAGCGCTGAGCAAAGAAGATTATGAGAAACGCCGCTTCCGCGAGGCCAACGAAGGCATGACCCGCGACGATCTCACCGCAGGCATCGTAATGGCGATCCCCGGCCCCTTCGTGACACTGTGTCTGAACATTGGTTTGGTTCTGGTCGTGGTAATGGGTGCCCACCGTGTCAACAGCGGCAGCACCGAGCCGGGCGTGATCCTTGCGTTCCTTACCTATTTCCACATGATCCTGCAGAGCGTCATGGCTATCAACCGTATCTTCATGCAGACCTCCAAAGCATCCGCCTCTTCCAAAAGAATCATGGAAGTACTGGAGACCGAAGAAGATCAACCCGTTTCCGCGCTGACGGACGATATGCGCAGCAACAGCGGCGCGTTTCTTGAATTTGACCGCGTATCCTTTACCCATGCCAGCGCCGAGAGCGGAGCCGGCGGCGACTCCTTTGCCGGCGGTGAACGAGCCAAGTGCCTGGACAACATCTCCTTCCGTCTGAATCGGGGCGAGACCCTGGGTCTGATCGGCGCCACCGGTTCCGGCAAGACCACTGTCATCAACCTGCTTATGCGCTTCTACGATGTGAATGAAGGTCATGTATTTGTGGACGGGCAGGATGTTCGCACCTACGATAAGGGCGAGCTGCGCAAAAAGTTTGGCGTAGTATTCCAAAACGATGTGATCTTCGCTGAATCTATTGCAGACAACATTGCCCTCAGCCGTGAGATCACCGCGGAAGATATTCGCCGCGCCGCCGAGCACGCCATGGCAGCACCCTTCATCGCTGAAAAGCCCGGTAACTACGACTATATGGCGGATATCAAGGGCGCCAACCTCTCCGGAGGACAGATACAGCGCCCGCACCCGTTATCAGGGTTATCTGGATGTTTGCCGGGAGCACAATTTGGCGGAGCAGTCGGTAGAGTGTGACTATGACTTTGACCAGGG
>JAZLEB010000057.1:0-44291 GCA_045615065.1 Candidatus Pelethomonas sp.
CACGTCAGCATCGGACATAATAATGATCTTGTGATAGCGCAAACGGGAAATATCAAAATCCTCACCGATTCCGCCGCCCAGGGCGATAATCAGGGGAGAAAGCTTGTCATTACCATAGATCTTATCCGCACGAGCCTTTTCCACGTTGAGCATTTTACCCCACATGGCCAGGATCGCCTGGAAACGGGAGTCACGGCCCTGGATGGCAGAGCCCGCAGCGGAGTCACCCTCGACGATGTAGATCTCGCAGAGAGCCGGATCGCGCTCGTTGCAGTCCTGGGGCTTATCGGGCATCTGACCGGACTCCAGACCGGTCTTGCGGCGGATATTTTCCTTCGCCTTGCGGGCAGCCTCGCGGGCGCGGTTTGCCATCATCGCCTTATCGAGGAGCATGCGTCCCACTCTGGGGTTCTCCTCCAGATAGATGTCCAGCTGCTCGCTCATGACAGCGTTGACCAGTGTGCGGATGTAGGCATTGCCGAGCTTGGCCTTGGTCTGACCCTCGAACTGGGCGTCGGTCAGCTTAACGGAGATGACGGCGGTGATACCCTCGCGGCAGTCCTCACCGCTGACCTTGTCATCACCCTTGATGATACCGGTCTTTTTGCCGTAGTTATTGAGCACAGTGGTAAGGGCGCGCTTAAAGCCCTCCTCGTGCATACCGCCCTCAGGGGTGCGGACATCGTTGGCAAAGGACACAATGTTCTCACTGTATCCGTCGTTATACTGCACGGCGATCTCAACGCTTGCATCATCCTTCTGACCGGACACATAGATCACATCCTGCTGGATGGGAGTCTTGCTTTGGTTGAGCCACACCGCGTACTCGCGGATGCCGCCCTCGTAGCACATATCGTCCTTTTCGCCGTGTCCCTCGCGGTTGTCTGCGGTGGAGATCTTGAGACCGGCATTCAGGAATGCCTGCTGCTGCATGCGGGTGTGGATGGTCTCATAGTTGTACACCGTGGTGTCGAACATCTCGGGATCAGGCTTGAAGGTGACATGGGTACCGGTCTTGTCGGTATCGCCCACAATGTGCATCTTCTCCACGATGGCGCCGCGGGCAAACTTCATCCGGTGGATCTTGCCGTTCTTGTGAACTTCAACCACCAGCCACTCGGAAAGTGCGTTAACAACGGACGCACCAACGCCGTGGAGACCGCCGGAGACCTTATAGCCGCCGCCGCCGAACTTACCGCCCGCGTGCAGCACGGTGAAGACGACCTCCAGCGCGGGAAGACCCGTCTGAGGCTGGATATCAACAGGGATACCGCGGCCGTTATCGGTAACGGTGATGGTGTCCCCCTCGTTGATGGTCACACTGATCTCCGTGCAGTAGCCGGCCAGTGCCTCGTCGATGGCGTTATCCACGATCTCATACACCAGATGGTGGAGACCGGATTCACTGGTAGAGCCGATGTACATACCGGGGCGCTTGCGGACAGCTTCCAGACCTTCCAGAACCTGAATTTCCGCACCGCCGTACTCGTGCTCCACAGCAGTACTGTTCATTTCTTTGATTTCAGACATGTATTGACTGACCTCCTTACAGGGTCTTTGTTTACAGAATCATGTTCTCCCCAGACGGCTGCTCTCCAGTCGTCCGTGGAGGGTGGCGGCGGCAAGGGGTGAGATATACACACGCTGCCAGCTGCCCTGCGGGCAGCAGACCACCAGTGATTTGGGCAGGTCATCGCCAACATTGATCACCATGCCCTCCTCCTCCGCTGCGCGGAGGAATGCGCGGGTAATGCGGGATGTGGATGCATTATCCAGATCGAAAATACCGATAATATCGTCCAGCGGGACGGATACATTGCTACCTAAATGCAGATACATATACTCATTCTCCCATCACGCTGCCGCCGCTGATGCGGTGCACCGCGCCGCTGAGCATAGTGTGCAGGCGGTCCTCCTCGCAACAGGTAATGAATACCTGCCCGTCCCCCAGCCGGTTGAGCACATACTCCTGCCGTTTGGGGTCCAGTTCGCTGAGCACATCGTCCAGCAGAAGAACCGGATATTCTCCGATGATCTCCCGGTGGATCTCACGCGCCGCCAGCTTCAGAGAGAGTGCCGCCGTCCTCGTCTGCCCCTGAGAGGCAAAAGACTTGGCGCTGAGCGAGTCCAGCATGACCTCCAGATCATCCTTATGGGGACCGGACAGGCACTGGCGCACCGCCCGCTCCGCAGCGGCGTGGCTGCGCTGATGCTCGGTCAACTGCCGCACAAGGGTCTCATGGTCGGCAAAGGGATCTGAAATAGTACTGACCGTTCGGTAGATCACAGAGAGCGTTTCTTTCCCTCCGCTGCACTCGGCGTGGAAGGCTGCGGCATACTGCGTAAGAAGCCGTGCAAACCGCGCCCGGTAGTGGATCACTACCGCGCCTGTCTCTGCCATTCTGAGATCGAAGTCCGGCAGAGTTTTCAGAAGGTCTGGGTACTCCTCGCTGTCCCTGAGGATGCGGGTCTTGTGCTCCCACAGTCTTGTATATTCATTCAGTGCCTGCGCATAGCGGGGACGCAGCTGGGAAAGCGACGCATCCATAAATCGCCGCCGCGCCGCGGCGCCCTCTTTGATGAGGTAGAGATCTTCGGGACTGAAAAACACCGTGTTCAGCACATTGCTCAGTTCGCTGGCATTTTTTGCCGGAACTTTGTTGACGGTGATTTTCTTTTTTCGTCCCGCGGCCACTTCAATGCGGCTCACAAAATCCCGGTCACGGGAGTGGATGCCGCCCTCAATGAGAAAACCGTTTTCCCCGAAGCGGATCAATTCCCTGTCGCTTCTGGTGCGGGGTGATTTTCCTACCGACAGGCACACGATAGCCTCTAAAAGGTTCGTCTTGCCCTGCGCGTTCTCGCCGCAGATCACATTGCAGCCGGGATCGAAAATAAGACTCTCACGGGCATAATTTCTGAAATTTTCCAGGGTAAGGCAATCAATCCTCATAAGCGACCGTGTACATGCCGCCGTCAAACTCGACGACATTGCCGGGACGGATCTTCTTGCCGCGCATGAGGCACACCTCACCGTCCACCTTTACCTGACCGTCCAGGATCATCATCTTGGCTTCACCGCCGGTGGAGACCATGTTGCCGAACTTCATCAGGTCCTGCAGCTTGATAAATTCAGTGGTAATAACAATTGTTTCCATAGTTCCGGTATTCCTTTATCAATTGTTCTTGAGTCTTACGGGCAGCACCATGTAGAGGAAATTCTCCTCTCCCTCGGTGGGAACAATGATCGCGGGAGAAATTCCGGTGTTCAGCTCGATCTTCACCTCATCGGCAGGGGCGTACTTCAGCGCTTCCATGAGATAGCGGTTGTTGAAGCCGATCTCCAGCTTGCCGCCGTCGCCTGCCACGCGGCAGACGTCCTTTGCCTCGCCGTTGCCGGTCTTGGTGGACATATACACACGGTCCTCGTCGAAGATGCAGCGCACAGGGCTCTTCTGCTTCTCGCTGATGACCACGCTCACGCGGTCGATGGAATTGATCATGCCGCGCTTCTCGGCATGGATCTTGATGGGGTTGTTGCGGGGAATGGCGGTCTTGTAGTCCAAAAACTCACCTTCCAGACGGCGGCAGATCAGTTGGGTAGCGCCGACCTCGAACAGAAGGTGGCGATTACCCAGCGTGATCACCGCGTGATCCTCGCTGTCCTCGCAGATTTTTTCCACTTCGTTCAAAGCAGAGCCGGGAGCGACGAATTTAAAAGCGCCGCCCTCAAACTTTTCCAGCTTCTCACGGCGCAGGGCAAGACGGAAACCGTCCACCGCCACCACGGTGAGCCCCTCACTGGTGATCTCAAACAGAGAACCGGTATGCACAGGGCGGGCCTCATTTGTGGAAACCGCGAAGGAAGTCTGCGCGATCATAGCGCGCAGAACACCCTGCTGCATGGTCACGGAGTACTGGTCTTCCACTTCGGGAAGCTCGGGGTAGTCGTCAGCGGGAATGCCCTGGATCTCGAAATAGGCATCGCCGCAGGTAACGCGGACATTCAGCTTTGCGTCGCTGTCGAACACCAGCACATCATCGGGCAGCTTGCGGATAATGTCGCCGAACAGGCGGGCATTGAGCACAATGCAGCCGTTTTCCTCGATCTGGGCATCCACAGTGGTGCGGATGCCGGTCTGCATGTTGTAACCGGATACTGTGAGAGTGTTTTCGGCCTGCAGAAGGAGTCCTTCCAGCGCGGGAATGGAGCTTTTGGTGGAAACGGCGCGGGAAGCGGTGTTGATGGCAGCCTGCAGAAGGGCTTTTTCACAGGAGAATTTCATAAAGCAATGCTTCCTTTCTTAATATAGGAATGATTAAGTATCGGTTTACGGAAGTATGAATAGTATGCAAATGGATGAATGGAAGAAAGTAGGAATAAAGTGAATTCCTAAAGCATAATATATAGTTTCTTCAGTAGGAGTAGCAGTAGAGGGAAAAATTGTGGAAAACCTGCGGAAAGGCTTGGAAACTCAGGAAAAAAGAATCTACATAGCCTTGTGGAAAAGTTCGACAGTTCTCAACAGATATCCACATAGGGGAAATTGCCACAGTTTTTCCACAGGTCATGTGAATAAGTTATTGTTTATAATGTGGAAAACTTCGTGGATAATGTGGATAAATACTTGCATTCTTTTGTATGGAGAAGTGCCTTGTTATTTTTTCGCGTTGATGTTGGCGATGATAGCGCGAACGGTCTCCGCGTAGGCGGCGTTCTGCCGCATTTTGGTTTCCACCTGATCCACAGAGTGGATAACGGTGGCGTGGTCTCTGCCGCCAAAAAGATCGCCGATGTCGGTCAGGGCAAGGCCGATCATGGTGCGGATCAGGTACATGCCGATCTGGCGGGCATTTACCAGTTCGCGGCTTTTGCTCTTGCCGGTGAGCTGGAACTCGTCCACATGGAAGTAGCGGCAGACTTCCTTGATAATACTGTCGGCGGTGATGAGGAAGTCGCTGGAGGTGGACATATCCTGAATGGCGCGGTCCACGGTGTTGCGGTCCACGGCGCTGCCCTCCAGATCGTGGAAGGCCTTGATCTTCTTCACCGTGCCCTCCAGCTGGCGAACGTTGGCGCTGATCTTGGATGCGATGTAGGCCGCCACATCATCGTCCAGCACAAAGCCCAGCTGAGTCGCCTTGTTTTTAATGATGACGATGCGGGTCTCAAGGCTGGGGGGCTGAACATCCACCATCAGGCCCCACTCAAAGCGGGTGCGCAGGCGGTCGTCCAGCTGTGCCATTTCGTGGGGCGGACGGTCGGAGGTGAGAACGATCTGCTTCTTGCCCTCATAGAGGGTGTTGAAGGTATGGAAGAATTCGTTCTGGGTCTCCACCTTGCCTGCCACGAACTGAATATCGTCCACCAGGAAAAGGTCGGCCTCGCGGTACTTGGTGCGGAATTCACCCGCCTTACCGGTGCGGACGGATTCAATGAAGTCGTTGATAAAATCGTCGCCCTTGATATATACGATGCGGGCGTTCGGATTGCTCTCGCGGATCACATGGGCGATGGCGTACAGAAGGTGGGTTTTGCCAAGACCGGAGTTACCGTAAATAAACAGGGGGTTGTAGTGCTGACCGGGTGCCTCGGCAACGGCGCGGGCGGCGGAGGCTGCCAGCTTGTTGCTGGCGCCCACCACGAAGGATTCGAAGGTGAACTCGCCGCTTTCCATCATGGATTTGGGTGTGTTTGCCGCCGGCGTGTCGATGCGCTGCAATTCTCCGTCGTCCACCAGCTTTACAGTGAATTCGGAGGAGAAAATATCCAGCAGTGCCGCTTCGATATTTTTTACGAAGCGGTCCTGAATGTTGCTGCGCTTAAAATCGTTGGGACAGTGGAGCACAAGCTCGTTGGCGCTCAGACGCACCACTGTGGTTTCGTCGAACCAGGTGCGGATGGTGGTCTCCGAAAGCTCCCCTTTCAAACGGTCCAGAATCATGGACCAGATATCATGAACAGACTGCATAATTGTATTCCCTTTCTTGTCTATCGGTGCTGAAAACATATCAATTTATTATACCAAAAAACAGTCCTCGATGCAATACATATTCTAATATATAAGAGTCAAAAAATGCACGATTTCCGCAGAGAAAACGGGATGTTTTTTTGGATAATGAAAGTGGATTCAAATTGGAGTTTGTCGGGGAGATTGCACCACAGTACGCAAGGCTCCCTCTGACGAGGGAGCTGTCAGCCAAAGGCTGACTGAGGGAGAGAAAACAAGAACTGCAGTGTATCTCTCCCTCCGAGTCGCCTGCGGCGACCCACCTCCCTCGTCAGAGGGAGGCTTGAGATTATGCTAACCTACCCTCCCCGATAAACTCCAATTTGACAGTACAAAATAAAACACCATGTACTGCGCACGGCAGCACATGGTGTGGAGTAGTGTGATCAGTTGCGGAAGCGGATGACCTTCTCGCCACGGGAGACCCAACCAAATTCATTGCGGGCGATCTCCTCCAGCAGAGCGGGATCGTCGCTGTTTGCGATATCCTCGGCAAGAGAGGCGTTTGTTTCCTGCAGGTGGGCAAGACGCTGGGCATACAGAGCCTGCTCCAGACGGGCATTTTCCAGCTGCGTATTCATGTTGTGCAGCATAAATCCCGCGGCTACGATCATGATGGCGAGGATCAGCAGTGTGAACTTGCTGCTGCGACGCAGATTCAGTTTGACCGGCTTGCGTGCCATGTCCTCGCCCCTTTCCAGCGCATAATTTCTCTAGTGTATCTGTTATTGTAAACCATTTTTTGAAAAAAGAAAAGACTTTTTTGAAAATTTGCAGCAGAAATTTTAGTAATTTATGACCGAATTGTGCGGGAACCAGAAGAAGATCCACCCATATCGCCCATATGGGACGAAAAAACGGACTGAAGAGTGTAAAGAATAGAACGGCTCCGCAAAGGCTGCCCAAAAGAAAGAAAAGGCGCAGTTCTCCTTCTTCGGACATGATAAACAGGAAGAAGGCTGCTGCGGAACTGAGACTTACCGCAATATCCATGGTGGTTCGCCAAACACGTTTGCCCAGGCGGTGCAGGGCGCGCGACAGGTCATAGAGAAGTGCCAATGTGCTGCCAAGCAGCACGGAGCGGAAAAATTGAGCCAACTGAAGAGGAATCTCGTTGCCCATCCGCATCATCCGAACATACGGCGCAGGAAGCTGCCCTGCTGCGTTGTGGATCTGTCCTCATAGAAAATAGAGTTTATTGAGCCGTCAACATGGAGCGCTCCTCCGTCCAGATCCAGCTTGCCGATGTGCAGGTTTTCACCGCCTACCACCAATGTGCCGGCAGCGGTGCGCATAACGATCTCTGCTTCGTCGAACCGTTCTACCTCCTCGACTCCGCTGGCAATCAGCCGCTCGCGGGATATGAGTTCCAACCGGTGCTGGAGTATGTTCATTTCGTCATAGGGCATAGTGCAACCTCCCGAAGAAGTGTTTTTTTACACTATATGTGGGAGCCGGTGAGGATATGCGGACAAACTTCACGCGAACATAAAAAAGATCGCTGCTTTTAGCACAGCGATCTTTTTTCAGACCTCTTTGTAGAGCAGTGAGGCATCGGCTTTGCCTACTGTTTCCTGAATGGCGGTAACTTCCACAGTGAGTGTTTTTTCACCGAAGCGAATGGCGATCACATCACCCACCTTGACCTCGTAGGAGGCGCGCTGTACTTTGCCGTTTACGGTGACGCGCTCATTGTCGCAGGCCTCGTTGGCCACAGTGCGGCGCTTGATGAGGCGGGAGACCTTCAGGTATTTATCAAGACGCATAAAACCTCTCCTTTTCTGAAAAAACAGGGCGTGGCACTGCCACGCCCTGTCTGATGCAATGAATTAGCGAGCGACGCTGTCCTTGAGCAGCTTGCCAGCCTTGAAAACGGGGACCTTGGTAGCGGGGATCTCGATAGCTTCCTTGGTCTTGGGGTTGCGGCCAACGCGAGCCTCGCGCTTCTTCACCTCAAAGGAACCAAAGCCGACCAGCTGGACCTTGTCACCCTCGCACAGAGCATCGGTGATGGCATCGATCACAGCGGAAACAGCAATTTCGGAATCCTTCTTGGTCAGGTTGGCTCTCTCTGCAACAGCAGCGATCAGTTCGTTTTTATTCATGAGTGTAACTCCTTTTGTTTACATTGCCACCCGTTGGGCGGTGATTTGACGGATATTAATTTATCATACTTTTTCTGCACTTGCAAGAAAATTATACCAAAAACACCGTGTTTTTTTACAATTTTTCGTCAGGTCAGCGGATGCGGAGGAGTTTTGCCAGTTTTTCGCCCTTGGGAACCATGCTGAGGTCTTCTGCGGTGATGATCCGCAGTGCAAGCACGAGAATGAAATATACCACCACGGCGATGCCAATGGCGCCCACAGTGGCCAGTGCAGTGGCACCGTAACCACCGGTGATCACGCGGCTCAGGAGACCGTAGGAAGCCCAGGCGGAGGCGCCCATAACAGCGGAGGCCAGCACCGGCTTAAAGAAGATGGCGAAATAGTTGGGCTTCTTCTCCAGCATACGGTACACGATAGCGAGGTTGATGACAGCCACCAGCGCATAGCAGACGAGAGTGCCGATGGGAGCGCCCTTGATGTTGATGTCGGGGTGACCAACCAGCGCGTAGTTAATGATCACCTTTACAGTGCCGCCGATGAGCATGGTGATAATGGGCAGGTATACCTTGCCGTGAGCCTGCATGATGGAGTTGGTCAGGAGCATAATGCATACAAAGGTGGAGGCGATGCCCAAAAGCTGCAGATGATAGGTGGCGGCAGCGGCAGCGGCGGCCTGCGCAGGATAGAGCAGCTGAAGGATAGGACCTGCCATCACGGACATGCCGACACCTGCGGGCAGAGCCAGCATGCCAATAAGACGGAAGCTGGCGGTGACCACGCGGTTGACCTCAGCGTGCTCTCTGCGGGTCACTGCCACAGAGATGGCGGGGATCAGACTGATGGCCACGGCGGGCAGGAAGGAAGAGGGGAGGTTGAAGAGGGTGCTGGAGAAGGTGTACTGTCCATACAGGGCCGAGGATACCTTTTCAATCTCTGCGGCGGTCATGGCAGCGATCTCGCCTGCGGCGATCTGCCGCTGGGTGAGGGACTGCAGCTGACCCATAATGATTTTTTGATCCAGAAGGTTCAGAAGGCTCATGCCGGCCTGACCGATGGTGATGGGAATACCAAGACCCAGCAGACGGCGCAGAATCACGCCGCTGGACTGAGGTGTATCGGTGCCGGAAAGTTCGTGGGAACGGTTTTTGCGCTGCTCAATGATCATGTAGATCATTGCCACCACAATACCGAAGCTGACGCCGATGATAGCGCCTGCGGCACCGATATCAAGACCCATGCCGGCGCTGATAAAGTACCAGGCGAGCGGCAGACCCACGACCAGTTTGAAGAATGCCTCCAGGAACTGGGACACAGCGGTGGGCACCATGTTCTGCCGACCCTGTGCATAGCCGCGGTAGGCGCACATGACCGACACACAGATCACACTGACACCCAGCGCCTTGATGGGCCAGTAGGCCATGGAGTTATTCATCCATGCGGCCAGCTGCTCGGTAAAGACCAGCATAGCCACGGTGCCGACGATACCCAACGCCACAAAGAGTGCCAGCGCTACGCGGAAGCAGCGGCGGATCTGATTGGTGCGGCCGGTGGCGTTGGCCTCGCTGATCAGCTTGGACAGAGCCAGCGGCAGACCGGCGGTGGAAAGGGTGAGCAGGAAGGAGTAGATGTTGTACGCGCTCATGAAGTGGGCGATACCTTCATCACCCAAAATGTTGTTGAGGGGAATCTTGTACAGGGCGCCGCAGACCTTGACGAACACAGTGGAGATCGCCAAAACGGTCACGCCGCCCATAAAGGACTGCTTCTTTTCTTTGGACATGAAAGTAACCTCTTTCGCTTCAGGACTGTTTGGGAGTGGGCTGACCGCAGTGCTGACAGTAACTGTCGGCGCTGCGGATCTCGCCGCCGCAGATGGGGCAGCAGCAGATGCCGCGCAGGAGCTTCATTTGCTCCTCGTGAGCGTCGATCTCGTCGTGCAGATCATCGATATACTCGAGGATCTTCTGCAGATCGTCGCTGTCGGAGGGATTGCCACAGTGAGTGGCGTAGACCAGCTCACCGAGAGCACACATCTGCAGCATGATCTCATCCTGCAGTTCGTCCACTGCGTGGCGGAGGTGGGCATATGCCAGTGTATCGGATGCCTTGATGCCGAGCGCTGTCATATTGTCGCGGATCTTACCCTGCTTTTTTGTGAGCAGCTCGGTGACGGGGCCGTGCTTGAAACTGAATCGGATCGCCATTGTGAACCTCCCGGGATCAATCGTCGTAGATACCGCCACCGATAAACTCGCGGATGAGGGAATCGGCTGCGACATAGGATTCGTCAAGGGTCTCGAGTTTGGGGTAGGCCTTTACCAGATGACCGATCTCCTCGTAGCGCTCCATGTCGGGGGAAAGGTGGAGTTTTTCGAAGAGAGGCTGGGCAAAGTTTTTGACAACACTGACCTCATAGGGCAGGGAACTGTCAAATTGAATATCGGCGTTGTTCTTGAAGGGGGAGATGTAGAGCTTTTCACCCCGGCGGACATTGCCCCACATTCTAATTGTCACATCCGGCTCCCAGGCGCGGAACTTGGCATCGCGTACCGTGCGGCGCGCAAGGCGCATCCAGGTGCCCTTGAAGACCACACTGCCATCCTCGTCCAGAATATCGGAGCGGGCGGAGATGTACAGCTTGGTGGCGTTGGGGTTCTTGCCGGTGATAACATCGTTGAGCGCATGGATACCCTCGAAAATGGCGATCTCATCGCTTCCCAGCTGCAGAGGACGGCTCTTGACGGCAGAGCGCATCTGGCGGGCAAATTCAAACTTGGGAATGTGGATCTTTTCGCCCCGATCCAGCATAGCGAAGTGGCGGTTGAGAAGATCCATATCCAGGCAGAGGGGGGATTCGTAGTCGATCTGACCCTCCGGATTGCGGGGGGCGGTTTCGGGAACTACGGTCTGGAAGTAGTTATCCATGGCAATGGCGTAGGAGTGGATGCCCATCTCCGTAAGCTTCGCCTCGATCTTTTTGGCAGTGGTGGTTTTGCCGCTGCCGGAGGGGCCGGAGAGCAGCACAATGCGGGACTTCTTGCGGTTTTCCGCGATTTGAAGGGCGGCGGTTTCGATCTTCTTGTTGTACGCTGCATCACATTCTTCCACAAACCCCTTGGGGTCGCTGCGGATGGCTTCGTTGATCATTTTGAGCGAATATGCCATAACGGTTCCTCCTTATCTGTGGTTATAAAACTCTCTGACTGCCTTTTGGTTTTCTTCAATTTTTTCTGCTCTGTCGATATATTCTTTGGGGTACTTCAGGTTGAATACGCGCTCGATGCGGTTCTTTGCGGGATCGACCAGCTTGGTGGAACCGCCTGCGCCCAGACTCAATATGGTATGCAGTTCCTCCATGATATAGATATTGTACCAGCCGGTTCCACCTTCTTTGCACCAACCGACGTTCTCAAAACTACCGGACATATATTTCTGACGGTAGAGGTAGTAGGGGGCAAAATTTGCGCCGCGCAGGGTGGGGTCGGGGTAATCCAGCATAGCGGCGACCTCGTCCACGGAGGGAATGCGGGTGCCCTCCAGTGTGATGCGGCTTCCTTTTTTCAAAGAGAGTGTGTGGATAGTGATGTTATCTGTGCCGAAGGCGATAACTTCGTCCAGTGTGCGGCGGAAACCCTCGGGGGTATCCTCGGGGAGCCCGGCGATGAGATCCATGTTCACATGGGGGAAGCCAACCTCATTTACCAGTTCCATGGCAGCGCGGATATCATCGCTTGAGTGGCGGCGGCCGATGGCGGAGAGAACCGTATCCTCCATGCTCTGGGGGTTGATGCTCACGCGGGACACACCGCCCGCCTTCAGGGCATGAAGCTTGTCAGCTGTGATAGTGTCGGGTCTGCCTGCCTCTACCGTATATTCTATCACACGGGAGAGGTCGAATTTTGTATTCAGCCGGTCTAAAAGACGGCTCATCTGATCGGCGGTCAGGGTGGTAGGTGTACCGCCGCCCATATAGAAGGATTTGATGTTCAGACCGAGGTCGCGCACCAATAGCGCGGCGGAGTCGATCTCACGAAACAGCGCGGTGAGATAGGGTTCCACCAAATGAAAACTCTTTTCCACGCTGTTGCTTACAAAGCTGCAGTAGGCGCAGCGGGTGGGACAGAAGGGGATGCCAAGATACAGGGAGATGTCGTTGGGGGCAAGATCGCGCTCTGCCCTGATACCTGCTTCGGCACATTCAATGGCAAGGCGGCGGCGCTCGGGACTTACAAAGTAGGTCTCCCGCAGGATGCGGTCGGTCTCTTCGGCGGTATTGCCCTCCTCCATAATGGAGGCTGCCAGTTTGGCGGGACGGATGCCGGTAAGTGCGCCCCACGCGGGAGTTGTGCCGGTCATCGTGCGGGCAGCCTCAAAGAAGCTGAGTTTTACGATGCGCTGCAAAAGCCGCTCCCGCTCGTATTCGTCCTTTGCTCCGGACACATCCATAGAGGATCTGCCCTCGGCTTCTTTGCCGTTCATGGAAAGTGTGGTGACGGCAACAGCGGCTTCGGCGGTTTCGGTGAGGGTTACGCAAGCGGTGTTTTCCTCCCCGTCGCCCTCGTAGACAGGGCGTTCATCAGGAAAAAAGGCGAGAAGGCTCTGCTCTACCGCATAGCGGTAGTCGTGGCCCTGAAAGTGGAGTTTCATCGGTTCATCGCCTGCCTCATATAGAAGTTGGTGCTGCGCTCTTTCTCCAGTGTGGAGGACTCCCCGTGGCCGGGCAGCACTTTGTAGTTTCCGGGGAGTTCGGCAAGGCGGCGCAGGGAATCAAAAATGGTATCCTCGCTGCCGCCGGGAAGGTCGGTGCGGCCCATGGAGCCTGCGAACAGGGTGTCGCCGCAGAGCATCAGATCTTCGGCAAGCAGTGTGACACTGCCGCCGGAGTGGCCGGGAGTATACAAAACGTGAATGGGCAGCGCGCCAAGCTGCAGGGTATCGCCCTCGCCGTAGGTGTGCTGATTTTTGCCTGCATGGGGGAAGAAAAACTGCTCCAAACCCCTGTTTGCGGGAAGTAGTTCCTTTTCATGGCAGTATACAGGAAGATCCGGATATACCGCAAGAATGCCGGCAACAGCGCCAACGTGGTCGAAGTGACCGTGGGTGAGGAGGATCATGGCGGGAGTCATGCCGCTGCGCTTGATCATAGCGAGCACTTTGTCAGCGGATCCGCCGGGGTCAACCACAGCGCAGAGGTTTTCTGTTTCATCGCCCAAAAGATAGCAATTGGTCATCAGAGGGGCGACTTCTACGGTGTCAAAATACATGGAGGTTCCTCCTTACAGGTTTCCCTCGGTGTCGAAGAGGATGGTTACGGGGCCGTCGTTGACAGATGCGACCTGCATATCCGCACCGAACTCACCGTGCTCCACGGTGAAACCGCGCTCGCGGCAGTGCGCCATAAAGGTTTCGTACAGGGGGATGGCAACAGAGGGCTTCGCCGCACCTGTGAAACCGGGACGGCGGCTGGAGGTGTCGGCAAACAGAGTGAACTGGGAAACTACCAGAAGACTTCCGCCCACCTGCTCCAGGCTGAGATTCATCTTGCCGTTTTCGTCCTCAAAGACCCGAAGATTGCAGATCTTGTCTGCCAGCTTGCGGGTGGTTTCCTCGGTATCGTTGGGTCCTACGCCCAACAGGACGAGATAGCCTTTTTCAATGGCGCCGTTTACCTTTCCATCAATAGTGACAGAGGCGGAACTGACGCGGGTAACAACAGCTCTCATAGTGATCGATTCCTTGCTTTACAGTTTATATCAGCCTGCCGGACGGTTGACCTTCATTACGCCGGAGATCTGGTGGATCTTGCGTTTGACCTGATCCAGCTGCTGGGCATCCTTGACACGGATGGTGATCTGGAAGATGGCGAAACCGTCGGCCGTGGCAGTGGCGCTCATGGTGGAGACGGGGATCTGGGCACTGCTGAGCACCGTAGAGATCTCGATAAGCAGATTGTCACGGTCTTTGGCAATAACTTCCAGCTGCGTGGTGTAGTTTTCGTGAATATCCGCACCCCAGGAAACCTTGATCCAACGACCCTGACTGGCCTCGCTCTGGCGGGAACGGATGGCATTGGGGCAATCCTTGCGGTGTACGGAAACGCCGTAGCCGCGGGTGATGAAACCAACGATATCGTCGCCGGGCACAGGACTGCAGCAGCGGGAGAACTTGACCAGACAGTTGGAGATGCCTTCCACCACGATGCCCTTTTCGCTCTTTGTGGGAACCTGCTGGGGCTTGGTGGCTTCCTTGGCGGCAGCATCGGCCTCCAGAAGCTTGGCGGCGGCCAGCTTGTTCATGCGGATCAGCTCGTCCTTTACGCGGTTCACTGCCTTGACAGCGGTAAAACCGCCGTAGCCAATGGCGGCGTACATCTCATCCAAAGAATTGAAGGGGAGGTGCTGCATGCAGGAGGCGAGTACATCCGGAGCGGTGAACTGCGCCATGGTGAGTCCCGCGTGTTTCAGTTCGGATTCGAAGGAGGAACGGCCGTGAGCAATGTTCTCCTCCCGCTTTTCTTTCTTGAACCACTGGCGGATCTTGCTGCGGGCCTCGCTGCTCTGGGCGATCTTGACCCAGTCACGGCTGGGACCGTGGGCAGATTTGGAAGTGTTGATCTCCACAATGTCGCCATTGTGCAGAGTATGGTCGAAGCCTACCATGCGGCCATTGACCTTGGCGCCCACCATGGAGTTGCCGATGGCGCTGTGGATGGAGTAGGCAAAGTCGATGGGGGTGGCACCGGCGGGGAGGTTGATGACATCGCCTCTGGGGGTGAAGACAAAGACTTCGTCGGAGAACATGTCGATCTTCAGACTGTGAATAAACTCCTCGGCATCGGCATCCTCCTGGTTTTCCAGCAGGCGGCGGATCCACTCGTAGCCCTTCTCGTCGCCCTCGCCCTGACCGCCCTGCTTGTATTTCCAGTGGGCGGCAACGCCGTATTCGGCGATGGCGTGCATATCATAGGTGCGAATCTGGACCTCGAAGGGAATACCGTCATCACCGATGACGGTGGTGTGCAGACTCTGATAGAGGTTGGGCTTGGGGGTGGCGATATAGTCCTTGAAACGGCCGAGGATCGGCTTGTAAAGATCATGGATGACACCGAGCACGTTGTAGCAGTCGGCAACGGTATCCACCAGCACACGGAAGGCGAACAGGTCGTAAACCTCCTCCAGTGTCTTGTTCTGACCGAACATCTTGCGATAGATGCTGTAGGGGTGCTTTACACGGCCGTAGACAGTGCTGTTGGGGATCTTCAGTTCGTCCATACGGGTGGTGATCTGATCCTGGATGGAGGCCATGAACTTGTCGTGCTGGCTGCTCTCGGTCTGCAGCTTTGTGATGATCTCGTCGTAGGCAACGGGATCCAGATATTTCAGAGAAAGGTCTTCCAGCTCCCACTTCATCTTTTGCATACCGAGACGGTGGGCGATGGGGGCGTAGATCTCCATGGTTTCAAACGCCTTTTTCTTTTGCTTTTCGGGCGTCTGATACTCCATGGTGCGCATATTGTGCAGACGGTCGGCGATCTTGATGAGGATCACGCGGATGTCCTTGCTCATGGCAAAGAGCATCTTGCGCAGGTTTTCCATCTGCTCCTCTTCCATGGTGCTGTACTGCACGCGGGTCAGCTTGGTGACACCGTCCACGATGTCGGCAACAGTGGTGCCGAAGAGCTTGGCGACATCGTCATAGGTGCTGTCGGTATCCTCAATACAGTCGTGGAGCAGAGCGGCGATGATAGACTCGCTGTCCAGCCGCAGTTCGGCTACGATCTGTGCCACATGGAGGGGATGAGTGATATAGGGAGTTCCATCCTTGCGAAGCTGAGAGCCGTGGTGAGAATTTGCGTATTCATAGGCGGCTCTGATCTGTGCGAGGTCAGCGGAAATATTATATCCGCGAATCGTTTTTTCCAGATGCTGATAGCGTTCTTCTACCGTGACCATACTGTCAGCGACCTCCTCTCGTGTGCTGTTCCAAAATGTTACGCAGCCGGATCACATGAGTGCTCTGCTCCAGATCGGCGCGAATGCCTGCTATGGTGTGCAGAGTGAGCATTCCCTCTTCCTTGCTTAGGGTGATCAATCCGCGTTCCAGAAATACCTCCAGCCCGAATGCAGCGTGCAGGAAAGCATCCGCTCCGCAGAGGGAGGCTGCGAGACGGCGCAGGGCGGGGAGGACAGGAAGGTTTTCCGATCCCTCCTGTTCCAGAGAAACGATGGCGCGCCACAGAGCCACGAACTGTTCCCGCTCCGGCAGCATACGACGGGCATCGGCGCTCGCAATATCTGCGCCGTTCAACAGCTCCTGCACCAGTGCGAGACATTCCCTCTCCCGTCTGTCGGGCCTTACAGAGGGACGCAGGTCGATCATCTGCAACTGGACGCTGCTGCTGCCGCGGAACTCATTGATCTGCAGGAAAAAGGCGGCGTCGATGCGGGAGCCGGGGGCAATGGCGCAATCCTCGGCGGTGGTAGAGAAAAAGATAGCATCGAAGCTGTGGGTGCATTTGCTCAGGCGCAGCTTCAGGTGGCGGTTCTGCCCGACGGCCTGCATGCTTTCCACCCGGAGACCGGGAAGGACAAATACAGGACGGGCATTTCCGGAGCCGTAAGGCTCCAGCCGTGAAAGCGCGCTGACCTCATCCAGTGACAGAAGGGAAGGATCCTCGACGATCACATCAACATCCAGCGCGGATACGGGCGGCTTGCCGCCCAGATATTCGCGCACACAGCGGTTCATTCGCTCCCGGAAGGCGGGGATCGCCTCCTCGGTAATGTTGAAACCTGCGGCCAGTTCGTGACCGCCGAAATCGGTGAGCAGATCGGAGCAGGATTCCAGTGCGGCAAAGAGATTGAAACCGCCGTAGCTGCGGCAGGAACCCTTGCCTTTGCCGTTCTGCATGTGGATCATAAAGCTGGGGCAGGAATACTTTTCACACAGGCGGGAAGCTACGATGCCTACTACGCCCTGATGCCAGACATCGCTGGCAAGGACCAGCGCGTGGCGCTGATCGGCGGGAAGAGCTTCCAGCTGTTCCACGGCCTGAGCAAAGATCTCCTGCTCCACTGCCTGCCGCTCACGGTTCAGGTCGCACAGCTGGCGGGAGAGAAGCTCGGCGTGGGCGGGATCGTCCGTCAGAAGAAGGTCAGCGGCAAGCTCCGCCTGACCCATGCGGCCAGCGGCGTTGATGCGGGGTGCCAGAATGTATCCGATCTGAATAGATGTGATCTCCCGGTCCTTCAGGCAGGTTTCGTTCAGGAGAGCCTTGAGTCCGATGAATTCGGAATCGGCAAGGGCAGAGAGTCCCCGGTGGACGATGGCGCGGTTCTCATCCTGCATACGCATCACATCGGCGATGGTGCCAATAGCGGTAAGTGCGCCGTAGCGGTCGAGCAGCTCTTCCTCATGTCCTTTGCCAAGAGCCATGACCAGCTTAAGTGCTACGCCGACACCTGCCAGGTTTTTGAAGGGGTAGGGACAGTCGCCGCGGCGGGGGTCCACCACAGCTACAGCGTCCGGCAAAATTTCTTTGCATTCATGGTGGTCGGTAATGACCAGATCCAGTCCGATCTCCCGGGCATATGCTGCTTCTTCCACACCGGTGATACCGCAGTCCACAGTGATCACAAGACTGACACCCTGCTCACGAAGACTCAACAGGGCGTTGTTGCCAAGTCCGTAACCGTCTTCAATGCGGCGGGGGATAAACTTCAGACACTTTGCGCCCAAAGAGCGCAGATAGTGGACCAGTACGACAGTGGCGGTGATGCCGTCCACATCATAGTCACCGAACACGGCGATGGTCTCGCCCTGTTCCAAAGCCTGCCGCACACGGGCAACAGCTTTGTCCATATCGCGCATCAGGAAGGGGTCGTGAAGATGCAGTTGATCGCGCATGAGAAGCGCGTGTGCCTGTTCCTCGTCAATGGAGCGGGAAGCAAGAACTGCCGAGAGCAGACCGGGATACCCCGCACGCTGCAGACGAGCCGCAGCTTCGCGGTCATATTCGCCGCCGTTCCATTTGGCGTATCGCATAGGGTATCCCTCCTTTTCCAAAAAGATATTCGCATTGCCTGCAAAGGGTCGCAATGCACCAAATTAACTATTTTATTATATCAAGAAAAGGGAAAAAGGTAAAGGGGGAGTTTTGCTTCGGGAAGAAGGAACTGAAATTGACGAAGAGGGGAAAATCTGCTACAATGAACGTATCTCTTGGGTAAAAAGGGGCGTATTATGAAAAGAAAATTGATTTGTGTGCTGTTGGCGGCAGTGCTTTGTTTGGGGTTAATTTCCAATGCACTGGCAGCGCCTGCCGGATATACAGATATTCCTGAGGGGCACTGGGCGGTGGAGAGCATCGGCCGCGCCACTGAACTGGGGATCTTTCAGGGTATGGGCGACGGTACCTTCGGTCTAGGACAGCCGATCAGCCGCGCGGCTTTTGTGACGGCGCTGGTGCGTATGTTCGGCTGGGAGAGTGCGGCACCGGAAACACCTACCTTTACGGATGTGGAGCCGGATACCTGGTACTATGCGGCAGTGGAAACGGCGGTAAAAAACGGCGCGCTGCCCGTATCCTCCAAAGCCTTCCGCCCCGCGGCGGCGCTGAGCCGCAGTGACATGGCGGCGATGCTTATGCGCGCGCTGGGCTATACTTCGCTGGCGGGAACGGTCAGCGGCTATGATTGTCCCTTCACCGATGTGACGGTAAACCGGGGATTTATCACCATGGCGTATGATATGGGTATCGTTGCCGGCATGGGCGACGGGATCTATGCCCCCAATGCATCTGCTACCCGTGAGCAGGCGGCAGCTATTCTGGTGCGTCTGCACGACAAACTCTACCTTGAGAGCAGACAGGTGGACAGCACCGCGGGGTATGCGGCTATCCGGGTGGAAACACCTGAACCTGTGGAAGGAGACGAACTTCCCACCACACCCCTTGAGCCCGTTGAGCAGTTGTATCTTCGCCTGAGAGAGATGAAGGAAAGCGGGCAGGATATGAGCAGCGCGGTGCTGGTGCTCACCGGCGGCGGTGTGAGTACAACAGTGTCCTCTGTAGGACGGATCCTGGAGTATGAGCCTATGACCGCGGAAGAGGTGAAGGCTGTTCTGAACCGAATTGACACGCGGGTTTACTATTCCAAGCGGCACGAAAGCGCCTACTGTGTGTATGAACCCAATTTCTACCAGACGGTGACGATCTGGTATCAGAGTGAGGAAAGTATGGCTGCAAAGCTTCGGCTGGCCCGTATGTTTGGTGTAACAAATTATGTTGTTGAATAATTGGTCGAAGCTCTCGCGGATGCGAAAGCGCTATACGATAAAGCTGATTGGAAGATGTGTGATCTTCATCGCCTGCGTGATGCTGTATCTCTTCCGTCCGCAGGAGATGGATATTCTGCAGGGCATGGAGTTCTTTAAGCGGTTCTCTGTTTTGCATCTTCTGTGGGTGCTGTGGCTGGTGGATATGATCGAGCAGCTGTTCCCGATGAAGCGGCAGATCCCTCTTGGTACGCAGAAGCTTTTTATGCTGAGATTCCGCCCTGTGCGAGAGCGGATCGACCGCGCGGCGATCCGCCGCTATGTGACCACAACAACAAAAGCTGCCTACAAGGTAATGCTGCTGTGGATCGCGCTGTTGGCTGTGATCGGTGTACTGCGGTTTACCGGTGTGATCGACGACGGTATACTGTTTCTGATCAGTGCGGCCTTCTATGTGTGCGATCTGATCTGTGTGCTGATCTGGTGTCCCTTCCGACTGATGATGCGCACCCGCTGCTGCACCACCTGCCGCATTTTCAACTGGGACCATATGATGATGTTTACACCCATGATGTTTATCAAGGGTTTCTATCCACTGACACTGCTGGGTGTTGCCCTTGCGGTGTGGCTGGTATGGGAATTGTTTGTGCTGCTGTATCCTGAGCGTTTTTGGGAGAAGTCCAATGAAGCTTTGCGCTGCTCGGAGTGTACGGACAAGCTCTGTACCCAGTACTGCCACAAGCTGAGAGAATAAAAAACGGCCTGCCGGGGTTTTTCCTCGGCAGGTCATTTTTGTGTACATATCAGGAATAGTTGTGAAGAGAAAGCGGTTTGTTGTGGTGTTGAAGCTTTCTCTTTCTACGCAGGGAGTAAATGCTGTAAAATCCGTTGACATAGAGCAGGAACAGAGAAATCACGCCCATGGGATACAGAACTCTGTGACCGTTCAGAAGGTTGTAGAGAATGTCGTAGGGAGTGCCGTCGCCCCGCATCAGGAACATGTAGTTGTAGGGGAGCAGAATGTTGGCGATATATGCCGCGGTGCAGAAACCGAGCAGGATGCAGGAGGTCAAAAATCTGTTCTGCTGCTTCATGCTGGCAAGTCCTGTGAAGAAAATGTACAAAGCTGCAAAGCCGGAGATCGTGTGGGTGATGCCGGAGACCACGTTGTCAAAGGACAGAACGGGATAACAGGCGTAGTTGTTGCCTGCAAAGTAGGTGCCAAGTACCGCACCCACCAGACCGAAGATACACACGAAGTCCAGCGCGGATTCTTTGATCCTGCCGCGGGAAAAAGCGGCAAGAGGCAGCGCGATTAGCTGAATGCTGCACAGGAACAGGGGCAGTTCGTAGAGCCAGAGGAACGGATCGCTGCTGCGCCAGCACATAAACACGATTTTGAACAGCTCAATGGAATCCATGATAATAGCGGTGGCGATCAGAACACGGTTTTTAGCTGCGTCAGATGCATGCCGGAATTTCCGGCTCAGAAGAATGGCGGCAGCGAACATGACTGCCATCAGACCGGTGACGAACAGAAGATGCTCCGCGGATAAATAGCCCTCGGCGGTTCGGGTATAGCCGCCGATCCCAAAGAATTCTTTCATTTCTTCGACCTCATATGCGCTGTAACTTTTTAGTAACTTTTTGTAACTTTTGTTACTTTTTGGGGACGAGGAGCATTATACCACAAAAAACGCGGTTGTATAGACCTTGTGGAAGATTTAATAATTTCTTAAAATTTTACAGAATTTGGATGCGGGAGGATAAAAAACCGCCGCCATAATCTATGGCGGCGGGGAGAGATTTATGAATGAACGTATCTTACTTGCGGATATGCATTTTCTCGCCTGTTGGATATTCTGTCAGGACAGTTCCGCATTCTGTTCCCAAGTACCGTCTTTCATCTGCAGTACAACATCAGACTGCTCCGCTACGGCAGGGTCGTGGGTGACGATAATGACAGTGCATCCGTCATCGTGGGCAAGGGAACGCAGAATCTCCACAATATTGCGCGTGTTTGTGGAATCGAGGTTTCCGGTAGGCTCGTCGGCAAGGATGATCTTGCAGCCCTGTGCCAGCGTTCTGGCGATTGCTACGCGCTGCTGTTCGCCGCCGGAGAGATGGGCGGGCAGACGGTTATCATACGCATTGGGCAACTCCACCCGCTCTCTGACTTCGCGTGCGAGTGCGGCGGAGTCCTTGCGGGATATCTTTCTAAGGCTCAGAGGATACTGAATGTTCTCCTTTACGGTCAGCAGAGGGAACAGGTTGTAATTTTGGTAGATCACACTGACAGCATCCCGGCGAAGTTCATTTCTGTCCCAGTCTTTTGTGGACTTGCCGTCCACAATGATCTCGCCCTCGGTAGGGAGGTCAAGACCTGCCATCAAGGAGAGCAGAGTGGTCTTGCCGCTGCCGGACTTGCCAATGATAGCATAGCACTTGCCGGGTTCAAACTCATAGGAAACACTGTCTACGGCCTTGACGGTCTGGTATTTTCCCTTGTAGCTGTAAGAGACATTGCAAAGCGAAATGCTCATATCATTCATCCTCCTTGATAGTAGCCAGCAGGTTCTTTTTGAGTGAGAGCAGCACCGCCGCGCTTAATCCCACAAAATAGACACCTGCGAACAGTGCGAGCCAGCTTAATGGCTTCCACAGGAAATATGCGCCGCCGACAAGTATTCCGGGAGTGACACACGCAAGCTGCTCAAGTACAAAGCTTGTGTAGATCCGGTGATCCGGTGTTCCCACGGTACGCATGATGATGATCTCACGTTTGCGGTTTCGGATCATCAGGAATCCAATCAGTGCGCCTGCAATAGTGGACATGATGAACACTACAATAACAGCGATGCGGTTCACCGACATACTGTTCTTCAGATTGGTATCTGCCTGCAGAAGTTGTGAATCATTGATATCCAGCGCGTAGTAATAGCCGTCCATATATTCTATGCCTGCCGCCTTTGGCGTTGGTTCCATGAACCAGCGGCCGGACAGCTCACGAAACTCCTCCAGCTTCCGGTTGTCGCGGAGGACAGCACTGAGTGAATCTGCAGAGGCGAGCGTACCCATATTTCTGAGGATCGCCGCATAGGTGTCCCACGGGCAGTAGATGGTAGTCGTGTCTTCGCTATTATAGAGTCCGGCGATCTCCAATTCGCCGCTGTAACTCGTTTCATAACTATAGCGGGCTTCGATGACAAGCGGGAACGCTTCGGTACTTAACCCTTGCTCCTCCAGCTTTTTAGCAAGAGTCTCCGGGATCAGGCAGAAAAACCGGTCGCCGGAAAAAGCGGTATCATCAAAACCCTCGTTCCAAAAGATGGTGCATCCGTTTTCAGGCCACAGCGCGCTTTTTGCCCCGCGGGAGGTAATACCCGTCAGAGTATATTCCTCGCCGTTCCAAATAAACTTTGTGGAACCTGTAAGCTGTACATTCTCCACCCACCCGGAAAGATCATCCGAAAAATCCTCCGGATAACCATCGGAATGTCCTGTAAACAAAGCAATTGTCGAGGAGGACAGAAATAATTGACTTGACTGATCTCCTGAAAGATTCGTGACCGTGCAGCGCACGTCAATCGTTGTGTAGATCTCGTCATAATGAGCCTGCGCATCGCTGATTCCGCGGTTCAGACCGCACAGAACCAGCGCGATAATTGCCGTAAAGCCTATGATCGCAACGGCAGACATAGGTTTTCTGCGAAGCCGTATCAAAACAAGCTGTATCATGCAGCCACCTCCTTATTTGTTTTTCATTACACTGTTATTTTTTGTGAGGATAATGGCTGCGAACAGAGTCGCCGCGAAGATCAGGATCAGATGCGCCGCGGCGAGGGTGGGAGCGATCACGGGCATATTGGCTTCCAGCGGGATCTCGATGTTCAGCGACTGCATCAGCCGGCTGGCTACCTGAGTCCAAAGCTTTGCGCCCGCAAAAGCGCCAATGACTGTGCCGGGCAGCAGGATCGCTGCGGTGGAAACACAGATGTGCTGTATGCGTTTTCCTCTGGGCGCGCCGAAGGAGAACATGGTAACGAGTGCCTTTCTGTGCATCATGGGGAACAGGAAAATGAACAGGAGCATCAGCACGGCGTAGGCTGCAATGCCGATGTAGAGTGCTTTTGCGGAGACTTCCTCATAGGCATCCAGCTGAGACACGAACTCGGTGTATCCCTGATCGTAGCAAACAAACAAGCCGGGGTAGTTTGCTTCCGCCATGACCGCATTGAGCTCATCCATCATGCCGTTTTCAATGATAAGGGTGGAGTAAATACCTTTGTCCTTGGTCAGTGTTTCGGCTGTCACAGAGTTTTTTGGCACAAAAATAGTGTTGGGGGTAAAGCCGTACTGGTCGTGGCTGTTTCGCCAGGCATCCTCCTGTCGGTACAGACCCACGATGGTATAGGTCTCCATTTCGGAACTGAAGCCCAGCGCTTCCGAGTAGATAGCGGCGCTGGGAAAATTTACCCACATCAGTATTGCGCTTTGCGCCTCGTAGGTGGGATCGTAGAAGTATGTCTGCATGTCGATGGTATCTCCCACCTGCAGGCCGTTCATTTCCGCAAGGGATTGGGCGATGATGCATACCTTTTCTCCGCCCTGTAGCTCGGCTTCCGAAAAGTCTCTGCCATCTACGATTCTTGCCAGTTCTCTGGAAAACGCCGCCTGATAACCCAGCTTGTCAACGCAAAGCACAGGGAACGCGTGATTGTTGATCTCCATCTTTTCCAGCGCTTCCCGCCAGAGAGCACCTTCTTCGGATGCGAGAAATTCATCCACCGATCCGTTCAAAGGAGTAATGGCAGGTGTCTGATACAGATCAACATATTCCTCTTCGGGAATCCATTTGAGCTCAACATGATCCTTGTTCCAAAAGGCGATTTGGCGCTGATCTTCGCTGACCTCCCAGCCAATGGTATTTCCCTGCTCGTCGGGAATCGGTCGGTATGTTGGCTTAGTGGAAAGATCGAAGAGTGTCATCATACAATCGAACTTTCCCAGTAACGGTCCGTAATCGGGGAGGGCGTTTTCATCGTAGGTGATTGTGAATTCTCCAATCAACTCTTCGTAGGATTCATAATTGTCGAAAATAACATCAAGTTGGATACTGTCGCAATAATCATCACCATAGACTAAATAGGTCTCACCAACCTGCAGATTCAGCGCTTCAAACTCCTCTGTTGGATATACTTTTATCGCAAGAACGATTGATTTCCCGACTGGAGATTCAAAACTCTGCTCCAATCCAACAACACTTTCTACTGTGCCAACACATAGATAGGTGGTGCCGAACAGACATGGATTACCGCCGTAATAGGTGATTTTGTCCGTACCGATTGTACCGATTTTGGTCAGCTTAACAGTTAGCATAGCACTGCGATAGGGGTATCCATTGTTATAGGAACCAATGCTGTAGACTGACAAGTGTTGCGTAAAATTATCAATCTTTAGGTCAGGGATAAATGCGGAGATAAGGCCCGTGGAAGATACCGAGCGAACGATATCTGTCCGGTTTAAAATCAGGCGCTCGATCCATGCCTGGGTTTTTTCGGGCAAGTGTGACGAATGACTTTTTCTTCCACTTGGGCTGGTTGACCAAAAATATTTATCCGTAAGCAGCCCAATCGTGGTGTAGCGATCATCCAAATTTTTGCGGGAAAGAGTTGTTGCAGTGTACTGCCCAACGCAGACTGTCAGGATCGCAACAGACAGAGAGACCAGCAGAATTCCTGCAAAAAGCTTGATTGGCTGGCGAAACAGTTGCTTGATGGATCTCATAAGAAAACTCCTTTTCTCCGCAAAGTTGGCTGCCGGATAGAAAGGGAACCGGCATTGCGGCGGCAATGCCGGTTCCCAATGGTTTATTTAGTTTAACTATGGAATTGCGACAGAAAATAATTTGAAGAATTAACGCTCAGGACTTAGGTGTGGTAAGAATGACCGCAGAATTTGCAGACATAATAGATGTCTGTATCTTCTTCGGTATTTCCACCCGAAATGTCGGGATCAGCTTGAACAAAAACATGCGGACGAGTATATGTGTCCATAACTACTGTGGATACGCCGCAATCGCATGCCATGAGTTTGGTAACATGACAGTAATGCATGTTCCCGTTCAAATCCTCGTATTCCTCGTGGTAGGAAAGCTCGATGTTGTAGTTGTGAATATGCACCGCCCGCTGTTCAGCGAATGCGGGCATAGCGAGGACAGGGAGGAGCATAGCCATAGCAAGGCACAGGGAAACGATCTTACGGATAGATTTTCTCATAATAACCTCCTCGTTGTTGTCAAAAAATGTTGTTAGGTTCCAAGAAGCTTCCTGTACATTCAGTTTAGCACAACAGTGCGATAAATGCAACAAATAAATTGTAAAAACGCAGAAAAACTATAAAAAACCTACATTTTTGGAACAAATAAAACGAGAACGAAATATTATACAAGATTTCTGACAACAACACCACGCCAAAACTGTCGAAATCGTTCAATACGATCTGCAAATACAGTATATGTTCCGGTGGAGTTCTTATTTGTGCTTTTTTGGGGGGACTCTTCCGCTTTCTTGCTGACTTTATCTTATCAAATGTGGTGGGGGAGGTCAACAAAACTGGCGGGAAAAGGCGGTAAGATATCCAGTTTTCGGCAGTCGAAGGGGAGTTATCTACATAATATGACGAAATGTCATATCTGTCAACAGAAAATATGACATAGTGTCATTGGGTGATCGTATGCAGAACAGATTGAAGGAATTACGGAAAAGCAGGGGGTACACACAGATCTTCCTGCAAATGCAGACCGGAATAGAGCAGGCGCTGCTCTCAAAATTTGAAAACGGTGAGCGCGTGCCGCCAACGGAAACACTGCTCCGATTGGCGGAATTTTACGATGTCAGTATCGACTATATCCTTTGCCGAACCGATCATCCGGAAGTGAATCGATGAGATGGAAAAGCACAGCACCCCGAGAGGGGTGCTGTTTTATTTGGTGCCGGTGTCCTGTTGCGGTGAGACGAAAAAGTCATCGGGCTTACGCTGATCCTCGACTTTTTCGACCGCTGCCACTCGCTCGGGTCGCTTCATCCGCCACCGGCGGCGCTCCCCTCGCTCTCCGGACTCTCACCTCCGGTTCGAGTCCTCCAACATAAAAATATGGGACACCCCGTTGGGGGTGTCCCATATTTTGGTGCCGGTGACCGGACTCGACGCCCTGCGGGCACCAGGACTCGCTGCGCTCGTCCGTCGCCGGGGCCGCTTCTCGTAATGGATCGCCAGTATCAAATAAAACAGCACCCCGAGAGGGGTGCTGTTTTATTTGGTGCACCAGAGCAATCCATATCCGAACCGGAAGCCTCGCTGTTAACAGCGGTGGCTACGTCGTCAAAAGTGACAGTTCTTGTACCTTCTTTGTAGTTGAAGTTAATGAGCATCTTGTCATCGTACAGGAAGATCGCATTCACAAAGGAATCAATCAACATCTGCCGATGCTCTTTCTTGTTCACATCCAGCTTACGGAACCGGAGCAACCAAAAGCGAAGCTGTTCAGCGTCGAGCCGCGGCTTCACCAGCTTCTCGCAGGCAATCTTCTCCTCAAGCTCGTCACGCATGGCCTCCAGCTCCTCCAGACGGCTCTTGGTGGACTTGGTAAGGACACCCTGCTGGATGGCATTGAGAAGGTTGTTAATGCCCATATCAGCCTCTTTGAGCTGTTGTTCATACAGGGGCAGGTTTGTATTCTCCCGATCCTGTAAATCCAACAGCATGGAGATAATGGCCTCAATAGCAGCATCATCGTTAAGCATCTCCACGGTGGCGTTGACCACCTTGTCCTCAATGTACTTCTTGCGGACGGGCTTCTTGTGGCACTCGGTTCGCTTCTTCTTGACGGACACACACTTGTAGTAGTGGTGCACCACGCCTGTTCTGCTGGTACCGCTCTCGCCGCAGAGGTAGGCTCCGCAGTACCCGCAGAACAGTTTGGTAGTCAGCAGGTAATCGTCCTCGGCCTTGTGCCGGGCGGGAGCTTTCTTGTTTTTCTCCATCATCTCCTGTACCCGGTCAAACAGGTCTTTTGGCACGATAGAGGGGATACCATCCGGCACGACCACATCGCGGTATACATACTCGCCGATGTAACGACGGTTGGTGAGTAGTTTGCGGACACTGTTATAGGTCATAGCCTGTCCACGGGTGTTGCGAACACCATGCTCGTTGAGCCAGTCGCGGATCGCGGTCATGGTCTCGCCGCAGTCATACTTCTTGTATGCTTCCAGAACAAACGGTGCGGTCAGAGGGTCGATCTGGAAGTACTGGTCATCGTCGATCACATAGCCGATGGTGCGTGTGCCGCCATTGAACTTGCACTTGAGAGCATTGTCTGTCATGCCGCGAATGACCTTTTCAGACAGGTCGGCGGAGTAATACTCGGCATAGCCCTCCAGAACAGATTCGAGGATGATACCCTCTGCACCATCGGAGATGATCTCCGTGGCAGATACAACTTTGACGCCGTTTTTCTTCAACTGTGCTTTGTATCGTGCACTGTCGTAGCGGTTTCTGGCGAAGCGATCCAACTTCCAGACGATGATCATATCAAACAGCTTTCGATTGCTGTCCTTAATCATGTTCTGGAACTCAGGACGGTTGTCCGTCTTGGCAGAATAGGCACGGTCGATGTAATGACGCAGAATCGTGATACCGTTCTTCTCGGCAAAGGCGTTGCATTCGCGAAGCTGACCTTCAATGGATTCCTCCCGCTGACTGTCGGAGGAGTAGCGGGCGTAGATAACAGCTTTCATTCCTGCACCTCCCCAAGCATCTCAATAAGTGTCTGCTTCAGCCGAGCATTCATGGGTGACTTGGGATCAAAGCACATCTCCACGAATTCTGCCATCTCGGGGCTGTATCCCTTCTTTGGCTTGCACTCATAGAGCTTTCCTTGGGGATTGTCTGTGCGGCCAAAGAGATAGTCCATGGACACATCGTAGAAATCGGCCATTCTGAGAAGCAGCTCAAAAGGTGGCTCAGCTTCGGATTTCTCATAGCGGACAACGGCGGATTGTCCGATGCCAAACATCTTCGCAATCTTCATCTGAGAGAGATGCATACTCTCACGCAACGCACGGAGCCTTTCACCACATATCTTCATTAGCGATCACCTTCTTTCAACCCTAGTATAAACCGAAACAAAAATATTGTCAATCCGTTAATAAGATAACAATGTGTGTCGACATACACATTTGATAGAGGGGTTCTCCAATAGAAAACAATTTCGGTAGCGGCTACCGAAATTCAGAAAGCACCACTGGTGCGCAGCCGATTTTACAAAAATCGTTAAAGGGTTTGGGATGTTGCCCAACAAGCTTTAGAGGGATTCCACGTTGACGGAATCCCTCTAAAATCGCATCAAGGCCCCTTGATGCCCTGCTTGCTACAATGGTTGGAACTTTTTCAGGTCTTGCAAAATCATATGGATGTTTTTGCTTGCAAAAACCACATATGTAATCAAAATATTCAGAGAAATAGTCACACTTTTAAATTTTTCGACAGTTTTGGCATGGTCAATCTCTGACCGTACGATATAATTTTTGTTAATTCTATAAAGGGGAGGGGTTTCATGTCGTCAAAAGACAGAATCAAGGTTGACAAATACACGTTTGCAAAATTAATCTCAGAGGTCAATAGCCTCTGTCCACTTTGCTCAGAAGAGTTGATAACCCTGGACGGTTCCAAACAAGGAAATCTTTCTCAAGCGGCACATATTTATCCTCATAGTCCAAGCGATTCAGAAAAAGAACTCCTTAAGGATGTCCCTCGTCTTTCAGAAGATCCTGAAGATATCAACAACCTCATCATGCTATGCCCAAGTTGCCACTGGAAATTTGATCATCCCCGTACAGTTGAAGAATACATGCAACTATATAATTTGAAAAAGGTTTTGATTCAACGCCAAAACGGAAGGATGTACTACAAAAAACACAGTCTTGAAGATGACTTGCACACTGTTCTGCATTGTATAGGGGCAGTTGATCTTGAATCTGACCGACGGAAGCTTTCTTATAATGTCATGAAAGTAAAGGATAAAATGAGCAAAGATGCAAGCGATTCTATCAAGCAAATAGTAATGAGAGATGTGCATGACTACTATATCCCTATCAAAGATGCGCTTGTCCAACTTGAGCAGGATGCTCCCGGTAAAAGCGATTTGATAGCAAAAGAAATTGCCTTTTTTTATACAGAGTTAAATATACAGGGGTTTTCACAAGATGAAATTTACTACAGCATCAACGACTGGATAAATGAGAAAACAAAGAATCAACATACTTTTTTAACTCCATTTATCACGGCATTCTATATCCAGAATTGCGAGGTGTTTTCATCATGATTGTACCCAACAAAGCTATTTCATATGACGTCTCCTTGCTTTCAAAACTACCGGCGATTCTTGACGTAATTAAGGAGCAACCGATATCTCCGGTAGATCTATATATGAGATTACAAGGAAAGTTCTCTGATATAAATCACTTCTTGTTGGCGCTTGACGTGTTATTCGTACTTGGAAAAATTGAATTTGAGAACGGAGATTTTAAATCATGTTAACTGAAATATATTGCGCCTCGTTTGGAAACAACAAGCAAATTCCCTTCTATGCTGGCTTAAATGTAATCCAGGGATATGCTGGCGAATCAGACGCTGATTGCGGAAACTCCATCGGCAAGACCAGTATGCTGAAAATTATCGATTTTGCTTTTGGCGGAAAATACTACACCGACTCAAATGAAGATGTTATTCGACATGTTGGTCATCACGATATTTGCTTTACCCACACATTTTCCGGAACGCCTCACTACTTTTCTCGCAGCACAACTTCTCCCGGCGTTGTAATTCGATGCTCTGATAGTTCGTACACACCTCAAAGCGAACAATCTGTAGCCGATTTTTGTGCATGGCTGATAGATCAATATGCGCTTCAAAACTATAAACTATCATTTCGTGAGTTAGTTGGCCTGTATTCAAGAATATGGAACAAACCCAACAAGGAAGTTAATCGTCCCCTATACAATTACAACTCTCAATCTGTACGAGATTCGATTATGTCGCTCGTAAAGCTCTTTGATGAATACGATCCAATTAGTGAGTTAAATGAACATGCTGAATACCTGCGGAAACGCTCGGCGGCACTGAGCAAAGCAACTTCGTTTCATTTAATTGATATCCCCGAAAAAAAGGAAGCAGCCACACTTGAAAAAAAGCTGACAGAAATTCAAGAAAAGATTGCCCAGCTCAAAGCAATTATCTCTCGTACCAACATTGAAAATGCAGGTCAACCGGATGGGCAAGAAGACGCCCTTCTTGATAAACGGTTGGATCTCTTAACACAGCATGGACACATCACAAGAGCTATTAACCGATGCGCACGAAACCTTCAGCGCCTCACCCCGATTAATGAGACAATGTATTCACAGCTTCTCGAATACTTTCCCGAGATTAATATACAGCGAATTCAGGAAGTACAAGCTTTCCATAGCAGTCTTCGGGATATTTTGGCAGAAGAGCTTAACGATGAGCTCGCCCGCTTACAGAAACAATTAGATGAAATAACCTTTGCAATACACAATATCGAGGAGGAAATTCAAACCTCAACCGGTTTGTCTACGCAGATTTCTGAATCACTAGAACAACTACTGCAGTTAACAAAACAACAGGAGCAAATACAAAATCGGTTGAGTTTGTATCATGACAAAGTTACGGATACAGACCAAGCCAAAGATGCAAAGAAGAGTATAACGCAACTGCTTGGACAGATCACAGAGAGAATCCAAAGTGCCATCAACAAAAAAATCAGTGACTATAGCCATTCTATTGCAACAAGCAACAATAAACCTCCTGTGCTATATCTTTCTGAAAAAGAGTACAAATACGGTGTAGAGGATAATACTGGTACAGGAAAGGCTTATACGGATCTCCTTCTGTTCGATTTAGCTGTGTTATCACTTACCAAACTTCCTATCTTAATACATGACTCTTTCTTGTTTAATAACATCGATAATCCTACAAAGCAGAGTTTCCTCAAACTATATAGCCAATTTACGGACAAGCAAATTTTTATTGCGCTAGATGAATTCCTAGGACAAGATAACGAAGAAATTAACCAGATCCTATTCTCGTCAACAAGACTGGTGCTCTCTGGACGTAGTCCCCTGTTTGGGATAGATTGGAGAACATCTCAATAACAACGTTTTGTGTATGAAGCTATAGCAAATTCTGGTTGTCAAGTTTTTTATCATATCAGATTGACAACAACAGCGGACCGGTAGACCCGATCCGCTGTTGTTTTTCTTTTTTAGTCGTGAGATTGCCATCCGGCATTTTCGCAGCAAGTGTGAACAGCTGCGAGAAGCTTCTCCATATAATAATCAAATGTTCCGTTGTGATCTTCAAACCCGACCTCAGCAAACTCTTTCACATCAAGTCCAGAGATCAAAGCTATTGCAGCTTCTACCTTTAGCTCGGGAGTTGATAACTCTTTTTTCGAGGTAATTGCAATCTCCAAACCTTCTCGATTCACCTTGAGCCAGTTGTTTTCAGAATTCATATTAGCACCTCCTTGCTTCTAAAACTATAACTCGCGCTGAAATACATTTCAAGTTTCCTAAGTCACTTTTGTATCAAAACAGGGTAAAACAGAATTTTTTACAACTCCAACGGATTGACTTCCAGGATCTTGCAGATACGGATCACGATATCAAAGGATGCACCGCCGACACCACGGGAGAGCAGCGTCATCAGTGTGCTGTACGGAATATCTGCATCACTTGCAAATTGGCGCAGGCTCGTGTAGCGATCCAAAATCAAATTCCGGAGTTTGAGTTCCCGGTTCATTTTGGTTCCTCAATGACAACGACCGTCACGCCCTTGTCTTCAATCGCCGCGATCTGATCTTCCACGCAGTCCCAATCGGTAATGACGGACTGGAACTCCTCGATGTCGCACACCTTGATAAAGGAGTTCACGCCGACCTTTCCGCTGGGCATCAGCAGACAACGCTTCTTGCTGTTACGGATAACGGTGCGCTGGAAGGTTGCGGTTTCATCCGTTCCGTTGGACAGACCAAACTCCGCCGTCAGACCTGCTCCGGTGATGAAGCAGAGGTCGAAATGCAGACGGCTTACAAAATCAGCGGCGAGGCTGTCGGTAATAGAACCGCTCTGGCGCATCTTGCCACCTGCGATATAGGTATCGATGTTGTCAAAAGCGCGCAGTTCCTTGCCGAGATCCACATTGTTCACGACCACCGTGTAACGAATGTCCCTGGGCAGGAATGAGAGCATAATGTAACCAAAGGAACCACCAGTAAGGTATACCACATCGTTTTCACAAATCATCTCCGCGCCGGTGCGGGCAATCTCTCGGTAGTTATCAAACACAGGCATCGTCTTAAAGTCACGATCAACAGGCGGTCTCACGCTGACCTGCTGAGGCACAATAGCTCCACCGTGGGTTCTTTTGCAAACACCTTTCTGTTCCAACAAGCGAAGATCCCGACGGGCGGACTCATCGGAGATACCGTATTTGCTTGTGATCTCTGCGACGGTGATTTTTCCCTGCTCCTTGATTGTCTCCACGATCTCTCTATGACGCTCTTCCATAAACATATTGATTTCCTCCAAACGTAGTAGTATCGAATTCGACGGTATAACAATACCACTCACTCGGTAATAAATCAATATTTTCGGTAATCGGATATGCGTATATTTGTGGGATCAATTCTTACTCAACAATTGAAATCGGTAATCATCCTTGACAAAATAAAAGCAGCAGTCCTCCACATCTCTGCGCCGCAATTCTTTGACTATGGGTGCATTCTGACTTCGAGCATATTTCTGCCCTCTAACGAGCAGTGCGGTATAGGTTCCATCCTCCAGTGTGTCATACTGTTTTGCATGATGGAACGCTTTTTCCAGACAACGGAGCGTTTCTTCTGTGTTCTCGCTCTCCGCATACCCGTGGGCGGCACGCATATACCAGTCGGAGAGATGGCGATGACAGGTGCCGAAGTTTCCATCCTCATAAATCAGCTCATACAGTCGAACCATACGCTCTGCGATATGAATGCGTTCCTCGTTGGTGAATGTCCCCTTTTGCAGCACGACCTTTGCATTTGTGGCAATGAGGTCAACCAGAGTTTCAATGTTCCATCGGCAGATATTGGCGGCTTCCTCGCCCTCCAGAATCTGAATCAGAAGTTGATTCTCTGTTCCGATGTATCGTCCCGCCATCGCAGCATATCGCCGCGCTTCTTTCTCGTTTCCCTGACTCATATACGCTCGGCTCAGATGATTGATTGCACCAAAATATTCTCCACTCTGCGTGGCTTCCTTCAACAGCCGCTTGCCAAGATAGATCAACTCGTCGCTATGCTGATCGATGCCCTCGCCGCGAAGGGCGAAGGACAGGTTGTGCAGCACCATCGGTTCGTTGGGAAACTCCTGGTATGCCTCCCGCCACACGACGATGCGATCTGACACACTGCGCTGTTGCCTGCTCCGTTCGGTGTATTCCTGCAGCTTCCTCTGCCGCTCGAACTCGTCCACTCCCAGTAAGTTGTCCACCGAAACACCATAAAACGATGCAATGGCAGGTAGAAGGGAGATATCGGGGTATCCCTCTTCCCGCTCCCATTTTGAAACGGCCTGCACCGTGATTCCCAGATGCGCGGCAAGCTGTTCCTGTGTGTTCTTCTTCGATGCACGAAGTTCGCGCATTCTTCTGCCAATCGCAATATTCATAACCATTCTCCCTACGTGAAGTAATAAGCGCTTATCCTGCGTCTATTATACAAATCTGTCCCGCTTGGCACAATGACCGCATCGTTGACAAACAGTTTATAATATAAACGAATCGTTTATTTCTACGCCGTGATGCAGAATTCAATTTGTAATTGAGTTGATAAAGTATAGCTTAGTTATCGCTTCAATTACCACTTGATAGACATTCTGCATCCGCCATTGTATCATCAAATCACACCGGCGAACCCGGCGAATACCGCTAAGGAGAATCCACATGAATTTTGATATGAAACGAATCGGCAAAAACATTGCCAGCCTGCGCCGCGATCATAACATGACACAGATGCAGCTTGCTGACGAGGTAGGTGTGAGCTTTCAGGCCGTCAGCAACTGGGAACGCGGAAATTCGATGCCCGATATTTCAAAGCTTCCTCAACTCTCGGAGCTATTCTCGGTCTCCATTGATGAGCTTCTGGGCGACAGTTCCCCTCTGGTGGAAAAAGCCGCCGAAGGCAAGCTGGAGGAACATCTGAAAACCCTTGAAGAAAACGGAATTTACATTACCGTGCAGGAAGCCGCAGAGGTTGGCCCCATTCTTCTGCCGGAGCAGATGGATATCGTCATCGACCAGGTGATGCATCGGAGTGATTTGGACGAACTCGACGAAGATGATGACGACGAGGACGAAGAAGATTTTGATGATCTGGATGATGAGGATGAGGACGACGCATCTCGAGAGAAGCCCTTCGGGATGCGGGATCTGCTTCCCTTCATGTCTACGGAAAAGGTAGATCAGCTTCTCTGTCAAAAAGTTCAGGCGAGAGAATCCTTGCGTGATTTCCTTCCCTTTGCCAGCGAAAGAGCGATCGATGAGCTTGCTAAGGCGCGCTTGGAGGCAGGTGAAAGCATTGATGAGCTAAGTCCCTTCGTCAGCAGTGAACTGATGGATGAGCTTGCACTTCGTTTCGAATCGCAGGGAAAAAGCATCCGCAAGCTATGTGCGTTCGTGTCGGAGGAAACGATTGATCAGATTATTTTGCTCCGTATAAAGAACAAACGCAGCGTCAAAGAACTTCTACCCTTTGCAAGTGAGAGACTACTCGATAAACTTGCCGATACCATTGCCGAATAAACTCAGACCATACGAAAAGAACGCCCGAAAGTTTTGAAGCTTTCGGGCGTCTTTTACGCAGGAGTAATAAAACATAAGAGCATACTTGGCAAGCAGGGCATAAAGGGGCCTTATTTGCATTTTTGCCTGCGATGATGGATCATACTTGGCAAGCAATGCATTAAGGCACCTTAATGCGAAATCTTCGATTTGCTTGCTGGGCAGCATCCCAGACCCTTTAACGATTTTTCAAATCGGCTGCGCACCAGTGGGTGCTTTCATATATGCTGAACACTGATTGGCTTCTGTCTGAAAAATGAAAACTCATTCGTTGATATCAGCAAATATGTGTTCTACAATACTACTCTCTCTTGTTCCAAAGAGAAATTGCCGACCATCCGTTGTTTTAATAAGCAAAAACGGTGGGCACTGCGGATCTAGGCATAGTGTAAGATTTCCAAATTCTGATGATCGAAATTTTCCTTTCAGAAGTGTCTCTGCGCCGATTCCACCAACACGCCTAAGGTCTTCCGGCAGTGCATCAAGAAGTTCAACCTCCGCAATATCATCAAGCATAATCTCGTAGCAGTTGCTGCCGTATGAAGCCATAATGACTGTATCACTAACCTGCAGATCCAATGGTTTGCTGCCAATTCCATCAAACAGAAATCCCATAAAGGGGAGTGATAATAGAACAAGCACTACAAGTCCTGCCAAAAGCTTTCCCGCAGGTCGTGCCAAGTTAACCGTACTGTTGATACCTACGCGGTTATTGATTATGGTACGGGTATCATTGGGATTATAGTAGACCAATCCCCAGATCCATTTTTCATCCTCGTCTGCATACCACGCCTTTCCGCTCTCGGCAGTCAGCTTTTCCTGCACACGACGGGTCAGAAATTCAATGCGAATCGCGGCATATATCAGCAGAACACTGAGTAGCAAAATCAGCACCAAGCCAAACACAACCTGCCTGATCATAAGCCACATGGAAAGATTGATCAGTGCCAAAAAATAGGCACAGTACAGCCAGACCTTTCCCCAGTTCCTCCGGCGTACATGGCTCAACACCTGCGACAAGTCCTGATCGGTATCTACCACCTCGGCGCGGTTTCGATAGAGATACCGATACCCCACCCAGCAGCCCAGCGCACATAGGGCATCGAGAATATAGACCGCGATCAGATAACGGTCCCAAACCGCGGGCATAAGGCAGAGCAGCACCGCCGGTGCGAACAGCCACGGTGAGAACCACTTATCCTTCGCTATCACGGCGGTATCTACCCACACTACATCGCGGGACTGTTTGCTCCATCCGTTTGCGTGTTTGATCTCTTTCAAATCCCGATTGCATCTTGCGTAGGGAATATTTGGTAACACAATTACCAGAAGAAGCCACATCCCCCAGAGAAGCATCGCTGCACTGATCGTTGGTATCAGCGCACAGGGAATAGCAACTGCCAGCAAAAGAAGAAACACGCGTTTTAGATCCTGCTTGTATTTCTCTAATCGTTGCGTAACATCCGGGTTACTTCTGGCTTCATATGGCAATGTGACACCTACGACAATGTTCTTTTTGAACTTGACCTCGTCACGCATTACAAAGTATTCGATTGGCAGCACAGGAAGCGTGCAGCCCCAGAGAAAAAGACTTATGAACCAATTCATCGGCCACCCTCCTCATACATCTGTCGGCACAGCCTCACCAACTCCTCACAGCTGATCCCTGCAATACGCAATTCGCTGACACAAAGGCGCAGCGCATTCAAGGTTTCTTCGCTCAGTACACGCTTCCCTGTGCGAGGCATGACCACTGCACCGCTGCGTCGGTCGGTCGTAATATACCCCTCCTGCTTCAAAAGCTGATACGCTTTGCTGACGGTCATCATATTGATGCCGCTTTCTTCTGCAAGCGCACGGATCGTAGGAAGCTGTTCTCCTGGTGCAAGTACTCCATCTGCGATTGCAATCACCACTTGATTGCGCAGCTGCATATAGATGGGTACATTACTCCCGAAATCAAACTTCAGAAGCATACCTTCACCTCCTTGCATTATTAACTATAATGCAAATAATGCAATGTGTCAAGCAAAACTTAATATTCTCTTATAGACGTGCAGCTTTTGGAATATCGGTAGCCGCTACCGATATTCCGGACAGGCAAAATCGAAGACGCACACCGTCACGCATGGGGTATGGGTCGTTGGGAGGATCAATGCACTTTATCGTTTCGGCCCATTCTTTTCCGATCCGCACACTCCTTCACGAATCCACGAAGCCTGTACACGATTCGGCGCATCGCGATTCCGCAAACTTTTAGTACCGGAGGATGAGCTTTTTCGCGGTTTCGATCTGCCTTGGCAAAAGAGGACTTCCATCAAGCTTCTTCTTGCCAAGCAAGAACATATGTGCTACTATAATCCTACCAAAGACACCTAAGATACACTAGCAGAAATGACCCGCGCGATACAAAGGAGGTCGTCTTGGGTAGGCGCAAAAAACTCATCAACAATTCCGGAATCCCGCAGCATGTGATCGAAAACATTGCCAGATGCCTGATGCCGGATATTCTCGCTTTCTATGAGAGCGAGGAAGGGCAGAAGGAATTTGCCGCATGGAAGGCACAGCAGCAAGCGGAGTCGGGCAAAGACAATTGGGCTGAGTGATTCGCCTGTAAAGAGAGGGACACCCATCGGGTGCCCCTCTGTTTTTTTCAGCGTAGTACGTAAGACTTATCAACGCTTGTAAGTCATCTCACATTATTGGAGATTATAGGGTTGTTAACTGGCAAGGATGTCGGCAACCCTCTTTACGAGTTCTATTATTAACGTAACCATAGATATGGTTACCAAAGGAATATAAATGGGGGTTAGTGTTTGAGTAAACATAACGCGCACAATACAGGGTTTTCTCCTTGCCTTTCCTTTTTCGGTAGGCAACCACATATGCTTATTGTATGGGTTCAAATCATAACGGTATTTGTTAGTCTCTGTCCGTTTAACAATAACCCATTCATACTTCCAACGGTACAGGCGCTCGGTCCGCAAGAAAAAGGCATCAAGATACCAAAAACAAAGTGTTGCGACTACGCCAATGGCTCCCAACAGAACGAGATCAACCGTCTCTGGCAACAGTGCGAGGACAACCGCAATAAGCGCAATTGCCCAACCTTTAACCATAAATGAATTTTGAGACATTCTTTCAATACACGCCTGTATTAAATCGATTTCCTTTTCAAGAATGCTTTGATTATCACTATTCATATAGCACCTCTGTTTCTGACCTAGCGTAGTTTTACCGATGATTGCAGGGATTTTCACCCTTTAGCCAAGAGCTAAGAACAATGTACTTTGACGAATTTTGCTCATGAACCCAAAAGTCGTAGGCATCCTTATTAGCGTATTTTTCGTATGTTAAATAGGGATATAATCCCAAGTATTCTTGGCCATTATAACTTGTTGCATAATTTGACAAAACAGGAAGAATGCAGCACCTTGAAGTTTGACTTTTTCCGTCAAAATATCCTAGCTCCCATGGGCACCATTTCGAGTTTGCAGAATTACCTGTAGCAAGGTACGCCAGGCCTTTGCTCTGTAACATTCGAGTTCTTAGTGCTTCGGCGGTCTCTTTAGTAACATTGTTACGATCCAGTTGTTCGTCATATATCCAGTCTACATATACTGAATATCCGCAATTATTAAATAGCTCAACAAGGGTAATAACCTCTTCACGATCCAAAGAACTATGTGAGAGGAAAATGTCAAACTGATTATGTTTTTTGAATATATGAGTGTTTTCGGTAATGACCTGCTCATGATTCCTTCTGTAAGATTCAAATGCGCCATGCTGCAACGGCCTTTTCAAAATCTCGTGTGTTAATATCATAGTAATCCTCCTCGTATCATATGAACTCGAATAAAGACTTTTACCGCATGTTCACAGTATCATAAACAGGATCAAAGCACCACGCCAAAACTGTCGAAATATATCGCAGAAAGTAGTTCGTTTTTTCTATCAAACGAATCTTTCATATGTGGGTACAGAATTGATTTTTCATGCAACACAGCTGGATTAGACATTTTGATATGTAGTATCCATAATAAGTATGCAATCTAAATTAGGGAGGCATTGCTATGGATAATTCACTCGAACTTCAAATTCAAAAGTATCTTGATACTTGTGAATTCGAAAGGGAACTTTCTTCGCACACTCTAAAGGCATATCGTATTGACTTAATCCAATTTCTCAGTTTTTCAAAAGGACATATGGTGAATCGAGAACTATTGGGACAGTACATTAAGCACCTTAACCAGCATTTTTCTCCTAGATCGGTCAAGAGGAAAATAGCCAGCGTCCGTGCATTTTTTAGTGCGCTTGAGGAAGATGAGGAGATTGAGGATAATCCGTTCAAAAAAATACGAATACGAGTACAGCCACCGAAACAACTGCCCAGAACTATTCCGGAAAATATAATTGAGTCTTTATTACAGAATGCATACCAAGCGTACACTCCTCAAAAACGCTTAATTCTGAGAGATGTTTTTGTCTTCGAGCTTCTGTTTGGCACGGGGATACGGGTTTCCGAATTGTGTATGCTCTCACCAGAATCGTTCCTGCTAAGCATGGATCATTTGTGCCTGATTATTCATGGAAAAGGCAACAAAGAACGAACCTTGCAAGTTTCAGCTGGGCCATTACTGGCTCTGGCTCAACGATACTACCAAGAGTTTGCAGTAGAAATTCATGGTAACAATAGGATAATGATCAATAACCGTGGACTGCCACTCTCACCGCAGTCTGTTCGCCGGATAATTAGTAAGTACACAAAGAGTGCAGGAATTCGCATTAACATTACACCACATATGTTTCGACATACCTTTGCAACCTCTCTACTTGATGCTGGTGTTGATATACGATACATTCAATCTATGCTTGGACATAGTTCGATTTCTACAACCCAAATATATACCCATGTCACAACTCGGCAACAAACGCTCCTGCTAGCTCAAAACCATCCTCGGAATAAGATGGATCTTTCCGTATAGAAGTACACACCGCTGTCAAATTTGGCAGCGGTGTGTACTTTTTAGTAAGATAATCTCAAATTATCTTCCAGAATAGATATCAATTACTAAGGAGAACAACTTGAACTATGAAAGTCTTTATTAGTTGGTCGAAACGCGTCGGTATGCAGTATGCAATAAAGACAAAGGAACTTCTGGAAAGCATTGATCCTGAGATTAATGCTTTTGTATCCGAAGCAGATATCGTGGCAGGTGAAGATGTCCAAAGCAAGATCATCAGTCAAATTGCTGATTGTGACAAGCTGATCCTATGTTTCACACGGGAAAATAAGAACTCACCGTGGCTCTTGTTCGAAGCTGGATACGCTAGAGGCCTTCACAAACAAGTTATTCCTTTTTTATTTGATGAAGACCCTAACTGGCACTCTTGGATTGATAATCCGATGAATGTGGCCAGGGAAATATCTTTTAATCACAGTTCTTTTGCAAATGCCTTTATTACTGGACTCGGAATTCCAGACACAGATGCTAATAGGAATAAAATCGAAAAATACAGACAGGATATCATCGACATAAAGGAAAAAACAAGAGTAGTTGATATTCAATGCGAGGATTTTGTCAACAAGCTATTGGCATCAGATGCGTTCGTTCTAGAAAACCCTGTTTTTCAGAATAAGACAGCTCATTTCTTTGCAGGGTTTGAGAGCTTTGATTTATACAAGGCCATTACAGAGTCTTTTCTTTATACCGGAAAGTATCTTTGGATATATGGCCGGAAAAATGCGAAGTTGTTTGGAGGTAGTTTTAAAGAATTCTTCCGATATCTCGATGAGAAGTCCTACGACCATGAGGATATGGGAGGAATCGACTTTAGATGTTTGTTTTTGGATCCTGACTCTGAAGAGGTGGGGCGAGCACATTCACAAACCGAAATACTGAAGTTGGAGTTGAATGCAACACTCCAAAGAGCAAAAGCAGTCATTGGGGATAACAAACGATTAGAACAGTGTTTTAGGCTCTATTCGAATAAGCGCGAGGCAATTATCATAAGACTAGATAATTGTATTATCTATTGCAGGCCAGTTTTTGATGCGAATGGAGCTCCTCAACTGTTGACAAATACACAATTTGAAGTGTTCAGTGCCGATTCAGCTAGAGGAAAAGAGTGTATCCTTAAATATGAAGAAATTTGGAATAATGCTCGGAAGATGTCTGACTTCAACTAAGCTTTTTGCTGATGCAGATGATAATTTCCCGCAATGTTGCATCAACATTTTGTTCGGTAACATCGATATTGCAAAATGAATTTCCATACAGATGTACCATTCTTTCTGTGCTGTTGAATAAATCTAAATTGCTTTGAAAAATAAATGGGACATGCTGCACCATATACGACAAAGGATCTCTCTTTGTCAATCGATCATTCAAAACTTCTTCACTGTTTATAAATAAATTGACAAATAAAACTCGTGGATTATCAGACAAATCTTTCAGCACTTCCGGTACAATATGCACTCCGTTGATAATTGACGAAATACCTTTCCGTTGTTGGCGAGCAACGATATTTTCGAGCGGTTTCCTCATGATGGTGCATTGCTCTTTTGCATCTGAAAGCGAAAGAAGTTTTGTGTGGTCATGTATTGTCATACTGTTCAACATATCTCGCAAGGGTTTACCGCCTGTTTCAATTAGCAAATCATTATATCCTCTTAATGCATCTCTTAGGATATCAGTTTCTTCTATAATACGAAAGTTGCTGAATTGTTTCAAAAGCTCGTATGAGGTTGTTGTTTTTCCAACTCCTGGAACACCAGAAATAAACAGGATAAAACCCTTAGGAATATCAAGGGTTTCTGAAATCATCTTTGAGTCTTTCATGTTTTTCCTCCGTGGTATAAGTGTACAATGTATGTGCAGAGTCGATAGATAATTTGAGATTATCTGCATATTCCATATCATATTCGGCATAATAACACCACGCCAAAACTGTCGAAATATTTCGAACAGTCAACAATTTTGTTTTTCCTGTCGATAACAGAAGATCAATCAGAAAGCTCAATTCAAAACATATCCATATGGACAAACAGAGGGACACCCAACGGGTGTCCCTCAACTCTTAATCCAGTGGCGTATATTCAGTTACATTCCGCAGATACCGCGCTACATCACCGTTTAAGATCAGTTCTGCATAACCCGAGGGATCATTGAAGATCAGATAGTCCAGTTCTGACCTCTCATACATGTTCCGGGCGTACTCTCGCTCCACAGCGATGCAGTCGATGGCAATCATGCTGCCATCCGTGAATTTGAGCTCTACGCAGGTGGTATCCCAGTTGTATGCACAGGAAATCAGCCTTTTCATAATTATGTCCTCCTATATTTTCTTTTTACGAGGACCTCTCGGCTTGGACTCCGGTCGTCTGGCAACACCGTTTGGGAAGTACATATCTTCGTACTTCTCGAAATAAACAAATAATCCGAACCCATCTCCCACAGGGAAGAGTTGGTTCGGATTATTTTGATTTGGTGCGCCTGAAGGGACTCGAACCCACACGCTCTCGCACGAGAACCTAAGGGTAATGTCACCTTAGTGAAGGCTCATTGATTTGATAATGTAGGCAATATTTCGAAATGTTTCTCAATAACCACGTAACTCGTGTAGCATATCGGAAAGCTTCTGGTTTTTCTCAATAAACTCAAGAAGATATTTTTCTGTGATTTCAAACTGTCGATTGCCTTCATTCATTTTTTCTTTCGTTGCCAGAATTTGTTGACCGTCCTTGTTTGTTATCCTGAAGCTGTGAATAATTCGATTTCTCATATTAATAAGCTCAACAAATAAACGTTCAATATCTTCACCGCATTTTGCGGAGATCACATTATGGACACTACCGCGGAGCTGTCCAGATGTCATATCCATTAGCTCATACCAACTATACTTCTCGAGGTCATCGCACCTAAGAATGTTTTCAATGATAAAAGCATTGTTCGAATTAAAAACACAAACTGCAGATCCCAACAATTCACGATAATATCTGCTGGGCAAGGACTGCCGAGTATAGTTTTCGTACATATTATTCATCCAATCTTTCGTATGTGGGAACATTATTCTTCAACGAGGAAATGCTGCGCCGTATTGTTTACTTTAACGTATACCCCCAGGACTTTCCGACACGAATCTTCCGAATAGTTCCTGCCTCTGCCATTTTAGCGAGAACACGATTTGCTGTAGCAGCAGATACCCCCAGCATTTCCCTTACATCTGCATTGGTAATCGTTCCGTGCTTTTTTAGGAAACGCTCGATTTGATACCAACGTTGCTCCTCGGTACTCATATTCTCGGTGTCACCAATCTGCACGGCCTCCAACAACGCCTCTTTAATGGCAGAGAGCATGAATTCAATGAAGGCGGTGGACTCAGCTTCATTATTGGAACGATTGATGGCTCGATAATATTCATCCTGTCGGTCGTGAATGATGGATTCAACCGGAAGCCAGGCAAACATCGGCTTCCACTGGGTCAACAGTAGGGTGTGCCACAGACGCCCGATACGCCCATTACCATCAGCGAAGGGGTGAATCAGCTCCAGTTCGTAGTGGAAGACGCAGCTCTTGATAAGCATATGGAAATCGCTGTTCCGCACCCAGTCCAGAAGTTCCGTGACCAATCCCGGCACATAGTCGGGCAGAGTTCCGAAATGCAGAACATTGCCCTGCTTGTCCACTACACCCACGGGCCGTGAGCGGAAACAGCCGGACTCCTCCACCAAATCTCTGGTCATAACACCGTGGGCCTTTAACAAATCATCCACGGAGTACGGATCCAGTGACTCCATCATTTCATAGATCTCATAGGCATTTTTTACCTCTGCAATATCCTTAGGCGGAGCAATGACCCTCTTTCCGCTCAGAACAGCAGTAACCTGCTCCAGACTCAGCGTGTTCTGCTCGATAGCCAGAGAAGAATAGAT
>JAZLEB010000058.1:0-2961 GCA_045615065.1 Candidatus Pelethomonas sp.
CTTCGTCGCGACAGCCTGCGGCCCTGGTCGCAATCATAGATTGCTCCCCGCTTTGGCTACAAACAGTCCACCGGACTGTTTGCTTTACGCGTCGCGCCCTCGTCAGAGGGAGCCTTGCGGACTGCGGTGCGAACAGCTCGACAAACTCCAATTTAATTTGTAATTTACCATTTATTCACACTTCAATCCATTGCCTTTTCCGCAAGTATTTGCTATACTGTATCTTATAGAAATTGTAATGTGGGAGGGTGTGGCTTATGCTGACATTTGTAGTTCCCTGTCTGTTTGGTCTGGAAGGTCTGGTGGGCGATGAGCTTCGCCGCCTGAACATGGCAGACATTCAGGTGGAAAATGGCAGAGTGCTGTGCCGCGGCACCGAGGCAGATATTGCAAGACTGAATATCAACCTGCGCTGCGGTGAGCGTGTGCTTCTCCTGATGAATACCTTTCCCGCACGTAGCTTTGAGGCGCTGTTTCAAGGTACTGCCGCTGTTGCGTGGGAGGATTATATTCCCCGCGACGGTCAGTTCCCTGTGAAGGGATACACACTGGAGTCCATGCTTCACTCTGTGCCCGATTGCCAGAAGATCATCAAAAAGGCGGTCGTAGACCGTCTTGCCGGAAAGTATGGTGTGAACCAGCTTCCGGAAACAGGTACTAAGTTCCAGATCCAGTTCGCACTGCAGAAGGATCAGTGTTTCCTGTATCTGGATACCAGCGGTCCCGGTTTGCACAAGCGCGGATACCGCGCAGCCTCTTTGGAGGCGCCGCTGCGTGAAACCCTGGCAGCTGCTATGGTCACACTCAGCCGTTTCCGCGGTAAGGATCCCTTCCGTGATCCCTTCTGCGGCAGCGGTACCATTGCCATCGAGGCGGCACTGATCGCGAAAAACCGCGCACCCGGATTGGATCGCAGCTTTGATGCTCAGAAATGGGCGTGGCTCCCCAGCGGTATTTGGGTAGACGCGGCCGGTGAGGCTATGGACAAGGAATTTTCCGGTTCCTATGATATCTGGGGCGGCGATATTGATCCCAAGGCGGTGCAGATTGCCCGGGAGAATGCCGTCAAGGCCGGTGTGGAGGATATTGTGCGCTTTGAACGCGCCGATGTAAAGAACTTCCGCTGCGATGGGGAGTACGGTCAGATCGTGACCAACCCGCCCTACGGTGAGCGTCTGCTGGAAAAGGAAGAGGCAGAGGCGCTGTACCGCACATTCGGTAAGGTCTACCGCGACATTCCGCCCAAGTGGCGTGTACTGGTATTGACCAGCCATCGTGAGTTTGAACATTTCTTTAACCGCAAGGCGGACAAAAAACGCAAGCTCTACAACGGCATGATCCGCTGTGATCTGTACCAGTTCAGTCGGTAAAGAGAGACAAAGGAACGACCTATGAGACATATTTTTATCATCAATCCCACGGCCGGAAAAAAAGACTGCACGATCAGGCTGATGGAACTGGCAAAAAAGCTGGGTGAGAACCACGGTGTCAAGGTGGAGTGTATCCTGACAGCCCGTCCCGGCCATGCCACGGAAACCACCCGCTCCATTGCGCAGACCGGTGAAAATGTGCGCTTCTACGTTTGCGGCGGTGACGGTACTATCAACGAGGTGGTAAACGGCATAGCCGGTATTTCCACCGCAGCAATGACCTGTATCCCTGTGGGTACCGGTAATGACTTCCTGAAAAATTTCGGTGACAAGGCAGAACTGTTTGAGGATCCGGAAAATCTTTGGGGCGGTAAGGAAATTGCACTGGACACCATCGACTGCAACGGCCGCCTGGCACTGACCATTGCCTGTTCCGGATTTGACGCACAGGTGGCACAGGATGTGCACACCTACGGCAAAAGCCGTATGCTGGGCAGTCAGGGCAGCTACATCGCCTCCTTGGCAGTGAATTTCTTTACCCGCAGTCTTGCGCACCGCTGGAGGGTCACTGTGGACGGAAAGGCGCACTCCGGCAGCTTTATTCTTGCGGCTGTGTGCAACGGCCGTCACTACGGCGGCGGTTTTATGCCTGTTCCCGAGGCGCGGATGGATGACGGTGTTTTGAATGTGCTGCTGATGGATAAACTCAGCCGTGCGGTGTTTGTGCGGCATTTGGGCAACTATAAGTCCGGAAGACATGAAAGCTTTGCTAAATACAACTATACCGCAGAGGCGAAAGAGGTAATCATCGAAGCTCTTGATGGAAAGGATGTCATCACCTGCCTGGACGGTGAGATTGTCAAAAACAAGCGTGCAGTGATTCGAATTTCAGAGAAAAAAGTCAACTTTTTCGGCCCTGAGAACTGTGATCCCAATGCAACATGGCGCAGTGTAAACTGAATCGGCAGACCTTTGTGAACATTTTGTAAAAGGGGAAGAATTTTTCATTTTCCCCCTTGCAATCTGCCCCAATCTGTTGTAAGATAAGCACCGTTAGCACTCGAAAAGTTTGAGTGCTAACGGTGTAGAATTTTGATAGAAAAAATTTTTCATATAGGAGGAACTAACTATGAAACTGATCCCTCTGCAGGATCGCGTTGTGCTCAAGGTCATGGAGGCCGAGGAGACCACCCGCGGCGGCATCATTCTGGCTCCCGCTGCCAAGGAGAAGCCCTCTGTTGCTGAAGTCATTGCTGTCGGTCCCGGCGGCATGGTGGACGGCAAGGAGATCGCTATGACTGTGAAAGTCGGCGATAAGGTCATCACCGATAAGTACGCAGGTTCTACTGTGAAGCTGGGTGACGAGGAGTTCGTTATTGTCCGTCTGGGCGACATCCTGGCAATCGTTGACTAATCATTTCAACTATCATCTTCTTTTGGAGGTAAATGAATTATGGCAAAGCTCATCAAGCGCGGCGACGAGGCCCGCAAGGCACTGGAAGCCGGCGTCAATCAGCTGGCAGATACCGTAAAGATCACCATGGGCCCCAAGGGCCGCAATGTGGTGCTGGATAAGAAGTTCGGCGCTCCC
>JAZLEB010000059.1:0-27091 GCA_045615065.1 Candidatus Pelethomonas sp.
GGAATCCCAGCACCAGTCACCATCAAGAAGCACACTATTTGATAAATTCATTTTAAGTTGCTGACAGACGGCGGTTTTTCCAACTCCCATTGTTCCACCGACTATATATAAGTTTTTCATATACTCACCTACAAATTCAAGTTTGTCTAATTGTTTTATCCATTTTATCACATTACAGAAAATTGGACAAGAATAGTCGCGGCAGGATTAGCTGCCGCAACTAAAACTGTTTTATGGACTCCCACCATGCCGGAGGTGTTTTTTGTTACCAGAACAGGGTTCGCGCCAGCAACATCATAAGCGGCGCGGCGATGACGGTGAGAAGTCCGGTCACCACAATGGCAAGGCTGCTGGAAGCGCCCTGTACATCGCCCAGTTCCACGGCGCGGGAGGTTCCCGCCGCGTGGGAGGCGGTGCCGATGGCAAGACCCTGTGCCAGGGGATGCTTTACGCCGAACCATTTCAGCAGTGTGGGGGATGCCACCGCGCCAAACTGTCCGGTGAGCATGATGGTTGCCATGGTGATGGCGCTGTTGCCGCCCAGCTCCGCGCTGAGACTCTTGCCGATGGCTGTGGTGATGGATTTGGGCAGGATGGTGGCAAAGGCGGCGCTGTCCATGGAAAACACCACAAGCAGGATCACACAGGCGAGCATATGGGCAATGACTCCGGCGGTGCAGCCGGCGATGACCGCAGCCGCGTTTTTCTTGAGCAGTGTGTACTGCCGGTAGAGGGGGATAGCAAGGCAGATGGTGGCGGGAGTGAGCAGTACATCAATATGCTGCGCGCCCTTATAGTAGGCGTCATAGGGAATGGCAAAGACAAGCAGCAGCGCAAGGATCGTAACAGTGGCGAACAGCAGGGGATTGAAGATCTCCCGCTGCATTTTTTTATTGATGACCTTGGCGAAAAAGAAGAGACCGAGGGTGAGCACAAGGCCGAACCATGCGCTCTCGGTAAAAAATTCTATCATTTTGTCTTACCCTCCCGTTTCTCAATGCACCACTGGGTCACACGGCCTGTTACCAGCATGACAATGGAGGTACCCACAAGTCCGATGATGAGCACCGCGGGGAGCATTGCCTTCACCGCGTCCAGAGAGTTGATGAAGGACACACTGGTTGGCACCAGCAGGAGAGGCATCAGCTCAAGGAGCAGACCGCCCACATCTTCCACCTGTGATAGCTTCAAAATACCTGTTTTCAGCAGGGTGAACAGCAGAACAAGACCGTAGATGCTGGCGGGAATGGGCAGCGGGATCAGAAACTTGATCAGCTCCGCGGCAAAAGTCACCGCTGCAATGATCAGCGCCTGATGGAGATATTTCATAGGAACACTCCCTTACTTATCGGAAAAATAGGAACGGATATCAGACTCGGTGCAGGCTGCGCTGCCCTGCGCGAAATTGGGTTTGCCGCCGCCGCGGCCGCTGAGCGCGGCATTCATATCCTTCACGAGGGCGCGCAGGTCGCCGTCCTTCTCGCCAATAGCGTACTTGTAGGCGCCGTCGCTTCCGGCAAACACGGTGCAGCGTCCACCGCAGCGCTCCAGCACCGCGTCGCACAGCTTACGCACAGAGTCGGCGCTCATATCGTCCTCAATGAGCAGCACATTGCCCTTTCCGGCATATTCCTCGGCTTTGCGGGCGAAATCCGCCTGCTCCAAAGCCTGAACACGACCCTGCAGGGTATAGATCTGGCTTTGCAGGCGCTCTACAGCGGCGGCAGTCTCCTGAGGTTTGGCAGAGAGCAGCTGGGAGATCTTTGTATTCTGCTCCAGCACAGTGGTGAACCAGTTGATGGCGCGGTTGCCGGAGAGCATCTCAATGCGCACACCTTCGCGGAACTTGGTGACACTCAAGAGCTTCACCAGTCCCACCTGACCGCTGCTTTTTACATGGGTTCCGCAGCAGGCGCAGCAGTCAGCGCCCGGAAAGGCGACGATGCGTACCTCGCCGATCAGCTCCTTCTTGCTGCGGTAGGGGAGCACCTTCAGTTCCTCGGGGGTGGGGTAGGTGATGGAGATGGGGTGATCTTCCTGAATATAGCGGTTGGCAAGGCGTTCGATCTCCGTAAGATCCTCGCCGGTAATGTCGGCGTTGAAGTCGATGGTCACAGTGTCCTTGCCCACATGGAAGCCCACATTGTCACAGGAAAACCTGCCGCAGATGATGCCGCTCACAATGTGTTCGCCGCTGTGCTGCTGCATGAGATCAAACCGTCTTGCAAAGTCCACCTGACCGGTGACAGTTTCGCCAACTGCGAGAGGAGCATCGCACAGATGCACCACATCGCCGCTCCTGTCACGGGTATCGACAACTTTGGCGTTGCCCAGCATGCCCGAATCAAAGGGCTGTCCGCCGCCCTCGGGGTAGAAAGCGGTACGGTCGAGGATCACGGCATAGAGTTCCTTTTCCGGCTCACAGCTTACTACGGTGGCAGTGAATTCAGCGAGGAAGGGGTCGGAATAGTAGAGTTTCTCAGTCATAGTGTTCTCCTTGTATGAGTCCCAGGTCGTACTTCCAAAAGAGTACATGGCGGACTGCGGAATTGATAAGCTCTTCGGTGAGTTCTCCGCGCTCAATGGCGGAGAGTACCTGAGGGATCTGGGTTTCAAAATCGGTGGTAAGTATCATGCTGTTGCCTGCTTTCAGCGCGAGAACGGCGGCTTCGCCGTTGTCCGCATACTGCTTTACGGCATCCATGGCGAGATCGTCGGTAAGGATCACGCCGTCAAACCCCAGTTCATTTCGTAAAACGGAGATGACAGAGGCGGACAGAGAGGCGGGGAGGTCGGCATCCAGCGCGGTGATGATGTTGTGGCTTACCAGTACTGCCCCGGCACCTGCCTCGATTCCTGCGCTAAAGGGCAGAAAGTCGGCATTCACAAAGGTTTCGTAGGGACGGGTATCCACGGCAATGCCTGTATGGGTGTCCACATTATTACCGTAGCCGGGGAAATGCTTCAAAACGGAGCCGATGGGGCGTGTTTCGCCGTTCACTGCACAGGTATTCATCTGCTCCACCACGGCTGCAATGTAGGCGGCAGTGGTAGCGGTGTCCTCGCCGAGGGTGCGGTCGTAGATGAAGTCGCCTGCATTCTGCGAAACATCTGCCACGGGGGCGAAGTTTACATTGATGCCCAGTTCCAGCAATCGACTGTTCACCGCAAGGGTGTCCGCAAGGACAGCTTCCATGCCGCCGCTGCGGTAGATCGAGCCGGGAGATTTCCGCTTTGCCGGAAACAGGTTGGGGTTGCGGCTGGCGCGGGCAACTGTGCCGCCCTCTTCATCCACACCGATGAGCAGGGGAATGGCGCTCATCTCCTGATAGGAGGCGATTTTCCGAAGAAATTCCTCCTCGGTGAGCCAGTCGCCCGCTTCATTTTTGAAGTCCCGGGTGAACAGCAGATAACCGCCCAGATGATACCGCGCGATTTTTTCCGCCTGATCGGCAGAGGGACAGCGGACAAAAAAGAGTTGTCCTACCTTTTCTTCCAAGGTCATGGAGGAGAGGATGGCATTCACCATTTCCTCCCGTGGGTCCGGCGGCGGGGGAGGAGGGGGAAGTTCCTCCTCTTGCGGCAGTTCCGGTTCGTCCGATTCGGTTGGTGTTTCGGGGATATCCTCTGTTCCCTGCACCGGAAGGGAAGGTTCATTTGGCACATCGGGTGTGTTATTCGGTACCGCGCAGGCGCTGAGAAGCAGCGCGGCGGAGAGTATCATAGGTATTAGTTTTTTCACGGCTGCTCCTTTCTGCCTCGCGGCATTTCTTGTCAGGTTCAGTATAGCAGTTTTTGAATAAAAAAGCCAGTAAGAAACGAAAAAGGAGCGCTGCAAAGTGGCTGCAATGTAATTCTTTGATGTGCTGCAGATAACTTGGAGTTTGTAGGGGATGTTTAAATTATCTTTATGTCTCCGACGGGCATCTTTTGTCGTGTCACAAAAGATGCGAAAAGGACACTTAAGGGGAGAGGAGGTTTCGATTCCCCCTCTCCCCTTAAGAAACCCCTCACTCCTAAAACGACACAAAGAGGGGCGCAAGCCCCTCTTTGGATTCTCCCCGCCAGTCCTTTGGTTGTCCTGTCTATTGCCGACTAACTCCCGAGGTGCAGCAGAGAACTGCTCTGCAGCACAAAAACCGTGGCACACCAAGGGAAACGCGGTGTTTTGAGTGCTGATCCGCAGAAGCGGTAGCGGGGCAAGAGCAGCGCCTTCTCGACGAGAAAGTGCCGCAAGAACAATTTTGTTCTTCTAAAGGGAGATACCCAAGGGGGAACGCCTTGGGAGAATTTTTGGGTACTTTTGTTTCTATACAAAAGTACCCCGTCGGAGACTGGACACGGCGGCAAGCTAGATGGCGTCTCCTCTGCTGCGTTAGCAGCACGGCAGGTAGTTGCACAAACAAACTCCACGCCAAACTCCAATTTGACTATTAAAAAACAGGACTGCCGGAAACCAAACGGTTTACGGCAGTCCTGCAATTGATTGTTATTCCTCGTCCTCGGTGGCAACGATGGCAATGTGCAGCTCGTCCAGCTGCTTCTGGGTGACCTCGGAGGGAGCGCCCATCATGATATCCTGTGCCTTCTGGTTCATGGGGAAGGTGATGACCTCTCGGATGGACTCCTCACCGGCCAGCAGCATGATGATGCGGTCGATACCGGGTGCTGCGCCTGCGTGGGGAGGTGCGCCGTAGGTGAAGGCGTTGTACATGGCGGGGAACTTGCTCTTGACCTCTTCCTCGCCGCGGCCAACCATGGAGAATGCCTTGATCATGATCTCGGGGCTGTGGTTACGCACAGCGCCGGAAGCGGTCTCGTAGCCATTGACCACCAGATCGTACTGGTCTGCGTTGATGGCGAGGATCTTCTCCAGATTGCCCTCGGCCTCGATCAGAGTCTGCATACCGCCCTGAGGCATGGAGAAGGGATTGTGGCAGAAGTCCACATCGCCGGTCTCCTCGTCCTGCTCGTACATGGGGAAGTTGACGATCCAGCACATGGCGTACTGCTCCTCGTCGAAGTGACCGGGAACGCGCTTACCCAGCATGGTGCGTACAACACCTGCGGTCTTCTGTGCGGCGGCCTTCTTGCCGGCTGCCATGCACACGAAGCTGCCGGGCTTGAGATCCAGAGCCTTGATGAAGGCTTCCTGACGCTCGGTGAGGAACTTGGAGATACCGCCGGTGAGGGCGCCGTTCTCATCCACCTTCACCCAGCAGACCTTATTGCCGGTCTGAACTTCCACATCCACCAGCAGCTTGTCGATCCACTTGCGGGCCTCGTTGAAGTCGTGAACCACAACGGCCTTGACACACTGGCTGTCGAAAGGACCGAAGCCGCAGCCCTTGACCACCTCGGTAATATCCTGCACCTCAAGATCGATACGAAGGTCGGGCTTATCGCTGCCGTAGCGCTCCATGGCCTCGTTGAAGGGAATACGGGTGAGAGGACCGGTGGACACGCGCTCATACTTACCGTATTGACGGAAGATGGGGATCAAAACCTCTTCCAGAGTGGTGAGAACGTCGTCCTGAGTGGCGAATGCCATCTCCATATCCAGCTGATAGAACTCACCGGGGGTGCGGTCGCCGCGGGCGTCCTCATCGCGGAAGCAGGGGGCAATCTGGAAATACTTATCGAAACCGGAGGCCATCAGCAGCTGCTTGAACTGCTGGGGAGCCTGGGGCAGAGCGTAGAACTTGCCGGGGTGCTTGCGGGCAGGTACCAGATAGTCACGGGCACCCTCGGGGGAGGAGGCGGTGAGGATGGGGGTGGTGATCTCCAGGAAGCCCTTGGCGGTCATGGCGGCGCGGATGGCGGCCACCACCTGGCAGCGCAGGATGATGTTCTTCTTCACCTCGGGATTGCGGAGATCCAGATAGCGGTGCTTCAGGCGGATCGCCTCGTCAGCATCGCGGCTGCGGTTGATCTGGAAGGGCAGCTCATTGTGCTGGCAGGTGCCCAGCACCTTGATGGATGTAGGGACGACCTCGATCTCGCCGGTGGGGAGGTTTGCGTTCTTGCTGCTGCGCTCACGCACAACGCCCTGCACCTCGATGACAGTCTCCTTGTTCAGACCGGAAATGATGTTCATCATCTCCTCGGTCTCGATGACCACCTGAGTGGTTCCAAAGTAGTCGCGCAGGATCACAAAGGCCAGATTCTGACCAACCTCGCGGACATTCTCCATCCAGCCGCTGAGCTGGACAGTCTGACCTGCATGCTCGATGCGAAGCTCATTGCAGGTGTGAGTACGGTTCTGCATCATAAAATGAAACTCCTTTTGATTTCGGATTGTATAAACTGACTTAAATATAACGGATAGTTTTGGTTATCCGTTGATAACACTGCCGGCTTCCCGCTGGGCAAGACCCTCGCGGATGCGCTGCAGGGTATCTTCAAAGGAAAGCTTGGTTTGCTCGCCGGTGACCATATCCTTGCAGGCCACCACGCCCTCGCGGACTTCATCCTCGCCTACGAAAACGGCGTAAGGAACACCGATCTTGTCGGCATAGTTCATCTTTGCCTTGAATTTCTTCTGCTCGGTGTAGAGCTGCACGCGGATGCCCTCGCCTCTCAGGCGGGTGGACAGGGCGATGGCCTCGCCCATATCCTCGGTCATGGGGATGACCAGCACATCGGCGGCGGCGGTGTTCAGGGCGGTGTTCAGCATGCCCTGCTCATTGAGCACATAAAACAGGCGGGTCAGACCGATGGAGATGCCCACGCCGGGCAGCTGCTTGTCGGTATAGTACTCAGCAAGGTTATCGTAGCGGCCGCCGGAGCACACGGAGCCGATTTCGGGATGATCGAGCAGAGTGGTCTCGTAGACAGTGCCGGTATAGTAGTCCAGACCGCGGGCGATGGTGAGATCCACCGCGAAGTTTTCCTCGGGCACGCCGAAGGCGGAGAGGTGACGGGTAACGGTAGTCAGCTCCTCGATACCCAGATCGAACAGCTCATTTCTGCCCTTGTAGCCTTCCAGCGCGGAGAGTACCTCGCTGTTGGAGCCGGTGATGGCGATGAACTTCAGGATCTCATTGGCATCAGCTTCGCTTAGCCCGATCTCCTCGCTCATGAGGAGAGCCTTGACCTTTTCCGCACCGATCTTATCCAGCTTGTCCACAGTACGCATGATGTCGCCGCTTTTTTCGGTGAGACCCAGCATGGCATAGAAGCCGTTCAGGATCTTGCGGTTGTTCACGCGGATCTGGAAGCGCTTCAGACCCAGACGGGAGAAGGTGCGGTAAATGATGGCGGGGATCTCCGCCTCGTTCGTGATATCCAGCTTACCGTCGCCAATAATGTCGATATCAGCCTGATAGAACTCGCGGAAGCGGCCGCGCTGGGCGCGCTCACCGCGGTAGACCTTGCCGATCTGATAGCGGCGGAAGGGGAAGGCCAGGTCTGCATAGTGCAGGGCAACATACTTGGCAAGGGGAACGGTGAGATCGAAGCGCAGGCTCAGGTCGGCATCGCCCTTCTGGAAGCGGTAGATCTGCTTCTCGGTTTCGCCGCCGCCCTTGGCCAGCAGCACTTCGCTGGCTTCGATCAGGGGGGTGTCAAGGGGGAGAAAGCCGTAGAGAGAGTAGGTCTCCTCCAGAACAGCCTTCACTTTTTCGAAGAGGATCTGCTGGGCGGGCAACAGTTCCATGAAACCGGACAGAGTCCGGGGTGTGATCTTCATAAATCGGGTACTCCTTTATCTTCCTGTTTTGAACTTGGGGTTGACCAGATTGCGCCAATCCAGATCGCCGCGGTCCATACCCAGCACCAGCATTTCTGCGGTGGCAAGGTTGGTGGCATAGGGGACATTGTTCTGGTCGCACAGGCGGGAGATGTACAAAAGCTCCTCCTGCAGAGAATCGTCTTTGGGGTCCACGAAGAACAGGACCATATCCATCTCATTGTAAGCAATGCGCGCGCCGATCTGCTGGCTGCCGCCGTGCTGACAGGAGAGGAACAGATGGACGGGCAGGCCGGTCGCCTCAGTGATCAGGCGGCCTGTGGTGTTGGTTGCGCAAAGATTGTGGCGGGAGAGAACACCTGCGTAGGCAGAGCAGAACTGAACCATCAGGTCTTTTTTGTTGTTGTGGGCCATCAGTGCGATATACATTGGCGAAGTTCCTTTCTACAGCATTAATATTTTTCTAGCGGATACGCAGCAGGGGAGTGCGTTTGCCCACAAGGCGGTGGGCAATATTGCGGTACGCTCTGGCGGCGTAGTCGTTTTCACTGAGCATAAGCGGTTCACCGCGGCCTAAGTACAGTGCCATGGTTTCATCCTCGGGCACAACGCCCAGCAGGGGAAGTCCCGCGGTGTCGATAGCATCATCAATGGTTTGATGCAGAGATTTGAGCAGTTTTTTCCGGCAGCGGTTCACTACCAGATGTACTCTGCCCTTCGGAAGGTGAGAGAGCTCCATTACCGTGCGCTGGGCATCACGGAGGCTGATGGCATCCGTGGTCGTCACCACGATGGCGCGGTCGGCCCGGTTAACTGCCAGCCGGAAGCCCTCGCCAAGTCCGGCGGGCGCATCCACCAGACAGTAGTCGAAGGTTTTATTGATGGCGGCAAAGAGTTTTGCCATATCTGCCTCGGTAAGTTCCGGCAGAGTGATGCGTGCCGGCGCGGTGAGAAGATACAGATGCTTTTGGCGGGGGTGAGGCACCACCGCGTCCTCCAGTGAGGTGAAGCCGCTGACAACATCAGTAAAATCCATCACCGCCCGGTCGGTCATGCCCAAAGCAAGATCCAGATTTCTAAGGCCGATGTCGCAGTCCAGACAGAGGGTCTTATACCCGAGCGCGGCCAGCGCCATGCCTACATTGGCGGCAAATGAAGTTTTTCCCGTTCCGCCTTTGCCGGAAACGACGGCAATGGTCTGTCCCATAGGGGTTCCTCCTGTGTTCTTGGATGTTACTGCCCCAGCGGCTGTTTCTTGATCTGCGCGAAGCGGCGGGGGTATTTTTTCGCTGTGGGCGCGATCTTTTCAATGCGCACCACGCGGTGTACGATATCTGTGGTGGGGATCGTGTAGTCGATGACCTCGGTGATCTTACCGCCTAAAAGGGCAATAGCTGCCTTGGCTGCATTGATCTCCTCTTCGGTATGGCTGGACTTCATGGCGAGAAATTCGCCGCCTACCTTTACCAGCGGCAGGCACAGCTCACACAGCACCGGAAGGGAGGCCACGGCGCGGCTCACGGCGTAGTCATACTCCTCGCGGTGTCCAAACTCCTCGGCGCGGGCGTGGACACAGTCAACATCCGTCAGTCCCAGCGCGTCGCAGCTCTCCTGCAGAAAGTCAATGCGCTTATTCAAACTGTCCAGCAGTGTCACATGGCTCTCGGGCAGCGCGATCTTCAGGGGGACACCGGGAAAACCGGCGCCGGTACCCACATCTATGATCTTCTTACCCTTGAGATCCGCCATAGGGATCAGTGAAAGACTGTCCAGCAGGTGGAGGGTAGCCACTTCCCGGGGCTCTGTGATGCCGGTGAGGTTCATCACCTTGTTTTTTTCTACCAACATACTGGAAAAATCTTCCAGTTTCTCTATGTAGGCAGTGTCAACTCCCAGCTGAGGGAGTCCCTGATTCAGTGTTTCTCTCATTTATTCTCTTTCAGGAGATCGCGGATCTCGGTGAGAAGCTTCTCCTCGGCAGAGGGCTCGGGAGGAGCGGGAGGAGCTGCGGGAGCCTCCTCCTTCTTGCGGTGGAGACTGTTGATCGCCTTGACCATGCAGAACACGGCAAAGGCCAGAATGATGAAGTCAATGACGGTGGAGATCAGAGTGCCATAGTTGATAGACACGGCAGCGGAGACAACTTCGCCGGTGGCAGCATCCAGCACTGCTTCCTTGAGAATGATCTTCCAATCGCTGAAATTCACGCCGCCGGTGATCATGGACACAGCGGGCATGATGATATCATTGACCAGAGAATTGGTGATCTTACCGAAGGCACCGCCGACCACAACGCCGACAGCCAGGTCGATCACATTGCCGCGCATGGCAAACTGCTTGAATTCATTCAGAAACTTTTTCATGGTAATTACTCCGTGCAGGTATCGTCATCACAGCAGGACTCATCGGCAAGGTCTTCGTCAGCATCCTCGGCCATATAGTCCTCCTCGCGGTACAGACGGCTCTCATTGGTGACAAGAGTGTCATCGCAGCAGTAGTCTACTGCCAGATCGTCTTCAAACAGCTCGCTCTCCTCGCTCTTGGCGAAGGGATTGTTGAAGCCGAAGGTTACGTGCACATCAGGCTCGGAGAGGAAGTCAGGATCCTGAGTCCACTTGACCTTGTAGAGAAGACCCTGCACCAGACCGCCTGCGTCGTCGGTCTTTACCTTGTAGGGGACAACAGCTGCAACGGCAGCGGCGGCGGCAACAGCAGTCAGAATCTTAAAACCCTTTTTCATGTGAATGTTCTCCTTTCGATCGTCCGGTCGATTACTTGTTGGGGATGAGCTTTTCCTTGCCGCCCATGTAGGGGCGCAGGGCCACAGGGATGTTCACGCTGCCGTCAGAGAGCAGATTGTTCTCCAGGAACGCGATTAGCATACGGGGAGGAGCGACAACAGTGTTGTTCAGGGTGTGGGGGAGATACATCTTGCCGTCCTCGCCCTTCACGCGGATCTTCAGGCGGCGGGCCTGTGCATCGCCCAGATTGGAGCAGGAGCAGACCTCAAAATACTTCTGCTGGCGGGGGCTCCATGCCTCGATATCGCAGCTCTTGACCTTCAGATCGGCCAGGTCGCCGCTGCAGCACTCCAGCTGGCGGACGGGAATATCCAGAGAGCGGAACAGATCCACGCTGTAGCGCCACATCTTCTCGTACCAGTCCATGCTCTCCTCGGGTTTGCAGACCACGATCATCTCCTGCTTTTCAAACTGGTGGATGCGGTACACACCGCGCTCCTCGATGCCGTGGGCGCCCTTCTCCTTGCGGAAGCAGGGGGAATAGGAGGTAAGAGTCTGGGGCAGGGAGGACTCGGGCAGGATCTGGTCGATATAGCGGCCGATCATGGAGTGCTCGGAAGTACCGATCAGATAGAGATCTTCACCCTCGATCTTGTACATCATGGCATCCATATCGGTCTGGCTCATGACGCCCTCAACCACATTGCCGTGGATCATATAGGGGGGGATGCAGTAGGTGAAGCCGCGGTCGATCATATAATCGCGGGCGTAGGAAATGACAGCGGAATGCAGGCGGGCGATATCACCCAGCAGATAGTAGAAGCCGTTGCCGCTGGTGCGTCCGGCGGCGTCCATGTCCACGCCATCAAAGGTCTCCATGATAGCGGTATGATAGGGAACATCGAAGTCCTTCAGAGCAGCTTCACCGAAACGCTCCACTTCTACATTGAATTCATCGCTCTCGCCGATGGGCACAGAGGGATCGATAATGTTGGGGATGGTCAGCAGGATCTTGCGGATCTCCTGCTCCAGCTCCTCTTCGCGCTTTTCCAGCTCTGCGAGACGGTCAGCCTGAGCCTTGACCTTGGCCTTCACAGCCTCAGCCTCCTCCAGCTTGGAGGGATCCTTCTTGGCCTGACCCATCAGCATACCTACCTGCTTGGAGAGGGTGTTACGCTGGGCGCGCAGATCGCTTGCCTCGGTGATGGCGGCGCGGTTCTCGGCATCCAGCTCGATTACCTTGTCAACCAGAGGCAGCTTGGCGTCCTGAAACTTTTTCTTGATATTTTCCTTTACGATCTCGGGGTTTTCGCGGATAAACTTAATGTCCAGCATATGTTGCTTCTCCTTTTAAGGATGTTTAGTCTTTTATTTCAAAGGTTTCACCGCAGTGCTTGCAGTGAGCGCCCTCCTCCTGAGCGGAGGAAAGGTCGCGGATGAATTTTTTGCAGTTGGGACAGCGGCTGGTGAAATAGTAAACAGCAAGTCCTGCCACGATTACTGCCGCGCCGCCGATCCACAGGGGGATGATATCAAACAGGAAGCCAACGAAAAATAGTATTGCGCCGGTGGCCAGAATGATCTCTGCGAGTTTCAGTTTTTTGCGGCTTATCATTTGCATTATCCTCGTTTCACGTGAAACAATTATTTACCCAGCTTGTGCAGGGCTTCCAGCAGATCGTTCAGATCGTCCACGCCGTAGTATTCGATCTCAATGCGCCCTTTTTTCTTTCCGTGGGCAATGCGGCAGGCTCTGCCGATGCGGTTGGACAGTTCCCGCTCCGCCTCGGCGACATAGTCCACAGCGGTGGGATCCTTCTTCTTTTCGGGTTTTTCCTTGTCATTCTGCAGGCGCTTGACCAGCTGCTCGGTCTGGCGGACATTGAGTCCGGATTCTACAATAGTCTTTGCCGCGCTTTTCTGAAGAGCGGGGGAGAGGGGGATCAGCGCTCTCGCATGTCCGGCGGAGAGTTCATCGCGCTCCACCATGGCGCTGACTTCCTTGCAAAGCTGCAGCAGGCGCATGGCGTTTGCCACGGCGCTGCGGGATTTGCCCACCCGCTGGGCTGCCTGCTCCTGAGTCATATCGTACTGCTCAATGAGCGCGCGGTAGCCCTCAGCCTCCTCCATGGGGTTCAGATCCTCGCGCTGTAGGTTTTCGATCATAGCCAGCTCCATAGCGCGGCGGTCATCGGCTTCAATGATATTCACAGGCACTTCCCGGAGACCTGCCAGCTTCGCCGCGCGCCAGCGGCGCTCACCGGCGATGATCTGGTAGTAACCGGAGGAGAGCTTGCGCACGGTCAGAGGCTGAATGATGCCGTGCTCCCGGATGGATTCGGCCAGTTCCTCCAGTTTGTCCTCATTGAAGACCTTGCGGGGCTGACCGGCACAGTTTTCGATCTGTGAGAGGGGAAGAGTGGAAACGGATGCGGGCGCATCCATGGAAAAATCCTCACCCAGCAGGGCGCCAAGACCTTTTCCCATTCCTTTTTTCGGTGCTGCCATATACATCTCCTTTCCGTTACTTACCGCTGCTCTTGCGGAGAAATTCCGATGCAAGAGTGGTATACGCCTCGCTGCCGCGGGATGCGCGGTCATAGGCGGTGATAGGCTTTCCGTGACTGGGCGCCTCGGAAAGGCGCACATTGCGGGGGATCACAGTGGAATAGACCTTGCCGGGGAAGAAACGCTTCACTTCCTCAGCCACCTGCATGGCAAGGTTGGTACGGGTGTCAAACATGGTGAGCAGAACGCCCTCCAGTTCCAGCTCCCGGTTCAGGGAGCGGCGCACGAGCCGCACGGTATTCATCAGGTCACTGAGACCCTCCAGCGCGAAATATTCCGCCTGTACAGGAACCAGCACACTGTCGGCTGCGCAGAGACCGTTCAGAGTGAGCAGCTCCAGCGAGGGGGGACAGTCGATGAATATGTAGTCATAATTGGGGGCGAGCTGCTTGAGAGCATTGCGCAGAAGCCGCTCGCGGTCCTCCATATTGATCATTTCGATGCCTGCGCCGGCCAAAGCCTTGCAGGAGGGGAGTACATCGCCGTAGCGGGTGGAGACCACGCGCTTTTCGGGGGCAACGCCGTTGATGAGCACATCATATACGCCCTGTGTCAGGGATTTGTCCACACCCATACCGGAGGTGGCATTGGCCTGCGGATCGAAATCGCACAGGAGCACACGCTTTCCCTGTTCTCTCAGGGCGGCAACAAGATTAACGCAGGTGGTGGTTTTACCAACTCCGCCTTTTTGATTGACAACTGCTATGATCTTTCCCACTAGGGCACCTCCGATGGATGGGCACAACTTCCCAGTATCTATACATATACTATTGTAGTATATCACAAATGAACGGATTTTCAACAGGTGAACGGGAAAAAAACAAAAAAACAGCGGAATGTTTCACATGAAACATTCCGCTGTTCAACATACGTCAGATCAGCAGGACACCGTCCAGTGAGGCGAGGTTGATTTTGATCTCGCCGTTCTGGGAGAGAAACTTCTGACCGGTGAATACATCGGTGGCGAGATCGCCGTTCCAGGGGAGGGTGAGAGTTACATCCTCCTCACCCACATTGGTAGCGGCGATGGAGGTTTCATCGCCCAGAGTGCGGGCAAAAGCAAGGGTGTGTCCCTCGGCATAGAGCCACTTGAGGTCACCGCGCTGCAGAGAGGCGCGCTTTGCGCGGATCTTGCCAAGACGGGAGAAGTGGTCCAAAAGCTGCTTGTCCTCGTTGTTCCAGGGGAAGGTGCCGCGGTTGAAGGGATCCTCAAAACCCTCCATGCCCGCCTCGTCGCCATAGAAAACGGTGGGGGAGCCGGGGAAAGCATAGAGCACGATGGCGCCGCAGCCCAGAAGCCGCCAACCGCGGAAGCGTTCGCCGTCGGTCATGCGGTAGTGGGCGCGCTCCTCGCGGGAGCCGGGGGCGCACTTGGGAGCTGTGCCCAGCAGGGTAAGTACGCGGGGGGTATCGTGGGTGCCCAGCATATTCATGTTGCTGTAGAAGGCGTCGCGGGGATAATTTTCCCGGAGAGTTTCCATAGCTTCCACAAAATGGCGGGGATCGCCGCCGGTGAGATAGTCCAGCATGCCGACGCGGAAGGGGTAGTTCATAAGTCCGTGGGTCTCACGGCCCAGAAGGTACTTTCTGCGGACACTGTAGGCGATCTTGTTGCTGCCGTCCTCCCATACCTCGCCCAGCAGGAAGCTGTCCGGCTTGGTCTCCTGCATGGCGGTGCGGATGTCGGCAATAAACTCGTCCGGCAGTTCGTCTGCCACATCCAGACGCCATGCGTCAGCGCCGGCGCGGAGCCAGCGGCGGATAATGGAGTTTTCGCCTCTGATAATGTAGTCCCGATAGTCGGGATGCAGTTCATTGACCGCGGGGAGAGTATGGAAATCCCACCATGCGTCGTAGCTTGTGGGCCACTGGCGGAAGTTGAACCAGCTGTAATAGGGGCTTTCCTGACTCTGGGCGGCGCCCAGGGTGGGATACTGACCAAGCGCGTTGAAGTAGCGGCTGTTGTTGCCCACATGGTTGAAAACACCGTCCAGCATCACGCGCATGCCGCGCTCGTGTGCCTTGTCGCACAGGCTGCGGAAATCCTCCTCGGTTCCCAGCATGGGATCGATCTTCTCAAAGTCACCGGTGTTGTAGCGGTGGTTGGAGTCTGCCTCAAAAATGGGGCACAGGTAGAGAGTGGTGACGCCCAGAGAGCTGAGATAGTCCAGTTTGCTCTCGATGCCCTTGAGATCGCCGCCGAAGTAGTCACGGTTGTGAATGATACCGTCCTCCTCGGGGAGATATGACATCATAGCGTTCCACATATTGTGCACCCAGCGGTTTCCGGTCATGCCCGCGGGATCGGGAATGGAGGTGCGGCAGAACCGGTCGGGGAAGATCTGATAGGTCACGCCCTCACCGAACCACACGGGAGTGGAGCGGCTGGAGTCATACACCGTCTGCTGCCATGCGAGCAGCTCGTGTTCATCGCAGTAGCCCTGCTTGCCAAGCCATACCGTGCTGCCGTCGCCGCGGGTAAAGAAGAAGCTGTACCAGATCAGTTCCGGCTCCGCGGGAACGGTATAGGTGGCAGTAAACACCGAGCGGTCGCCCTCTGTACCGACCGGAGTGAGGGGAAGCGTGATATGAGATGCGGTAAACTCGTGGTGCAGCACCAGAGTGCCGCTTTGAAATCCCTCGCTGCTGAAGGGGCGGAGGGTGAGGGTCACCTCGGTGCCGCAGGGTACGGCGCCGTAGGGTTGTTTGCAGCGGGAGTCGCGGGAGTCAAATATAGGGGTGGTCATAGAGAGAACTCCTTATCGGTATGGTTAAGGCAGCAGTTCACCCTCGGGGATGAGCGCGGTGCCGATATCGCTGGGGGCAAAGTATGCGTTGAGAATATTCACGGCGGTGGCGGCCAGCGCGCTGCCGCTGCCGCCCTGCTCGATCACGATGGCAACCACGATCTCGGGATTGTCAAAGGGGGCGAAGCAGACGAACACGCCGTTGGCTACCTCGGTACCAACCTGGGCACTACCGGTCTTGGCGCCGGCGGAGACGATACACTCCTGGAAATATTTGGAAACACTGCCGGTGGTCACCAGTTCGCCCATACCCTTTTTCACCGCCGCAAGGGTGGTGGGGGACATATCGACAATACTGAGCAGCTCGATCTCGTCGGTGGAGAGGGAGATCGTGCCGTCATACTCGGTGACAGAGTCCAGCAGGTGGGCGCTGTAGCGCTCGCCGCCGCGGACCAACGTCGCCACATAGTTGGCAAGCTGCAGGGGGTTGAACAGGCTGGAACCCTGACCGATGGCGCACTGCAGCACAGTACCGCCTTCCCAGGCGGAGTCCACCTGCGCGCGGTATTCGGGGCCGTCCAGGATACCGGTGCGCTCGTTTAGTTCCACGCCGGTGGGCTGACCGAGACCGAAGGCGGTGGCGTACTCGTTGAGGGTCTTGATGCCCATCTCACGGCCTACCTCGTAGAAAAAGTAGTTGCAGGAGTGGTAGATGGCCTCAGACACATTGATATTTCCGTGGTAGCTGCCGTACTGGTTCCAGATCCAGCAAGCGGGCTGATAGTCAGACCAGTAGGTGTATTTACCGGTGGTCATGATCTTGGTGTTGGGCTTAATGACACCGCTTTCCAGTGCTGCCACGGCGGTGCACAGCTTGAAGGTGGAGCCGGGAGCATAGGTGCCGCCCAGCGCGCGGTTGAAGAAGGGCTGACCGGGATCGGCGGAGTAGATATTAAAATCGGTAAAGTAGCGGGAGGGATCGTAGGTGGGGTAGGAGGCAAGGGCGAGAATATCGGAGTCGGCAACACTGACGACCACCGCGGCCGCGCCGCGGGGGCCGGCATTTTCCAAACCGTTTCTCTCATCCTCGGCATTCATGGCAAGAACCGCTTCCCTCAGGGCATTTTCCACCTGCAGCTGGAAGTCGATGTCGATGGTCAGGGAAACGGTAGCGCCGGGCTGAGGCTCGATAGAGTAGAGCTCACTGGTGATCTTGCCATCGGCATTGGTGGTGATGAGGCGCACACCGTTTTCACCCACCAGATAGGACTCGAAGGCAGACTCTACACCGGATTTGCCGATGATGGCATTTGCCGGATAGTAGTGGAGACCGGCGGTATCAAGACCTGCCGCCACGGCGTCGGTGTAGGGGCGGTTCAGTTCGGCGCGTTCCTCCTTGCTGTCAAACTCGCCGGTGCGCCCCAAAATATGGGCGGCGCCGGTAGTGTGGTACTGGCGCACAGTGCGGGAGCTGACGCTGACACCGGGGAACCGTCCATCCGTGATGATGGAGATCAGATCCACAGTGATATCCTCCGCAAAGGTGTAGGAGGAGTAGGTGATCTCCCGTTTGCGAAGATCAAGTTCATAGAGCACACCGATCACAAGGCGCGCTTCCTCGTCGGTAAATGCGGGATCGATGCCGTACTGACTGCGAAGAAGGGTCATGAGATGGGTGGCAGAAAGTGTTTTTTCGTTGGTAGCCAGCTTTTCCTTCGCCTTGTCGGAGAGAAGGGGCTCGGGGGAATCCGCGGTCAGCTCACCGATGGACCAGCCCATTTCCAGCAGATAGTTCTGGAATCTGGTGCGTGAGGTGGAGCCTGCGGTACCGGGGAGGTAGAAGAATCGCCCGCTTCCGCTGCTTATGGGGAGTGTATCTGTCCATGTAACGCCGTGCTCCTCGCACAGGCGGATCAGCCGCAGCAAAGCGCGGCTCACGGAGACGTTTTTGGAGACACCTTCCTCGGCGGTGACAAGGCTGGGATCAAAGTTGATGATATAGATCTCGCGGTTGGACACCAGAAGCTTGCCGTTTCTGTCGGTAATGATGCCGCGGGATGCCTCCACCGTATAGCTGGTGGTGACCTGTGTGGTGGAGCGGGCAAGATAGGATTCGTAGTCCAGCACCTGCGCATCGTAAAGAAGCAGCACAAAGCCAACCAGGCAAGCGCAGAATATGCCCAGCAGCAGTCGGTTTCGGTTTGTAAATTGCTTTTCGTTGTCCAGTTCCATAGTAAAGCCTCGCGGAAGATGGTCTCGTCAGATCAGTAGTCGGCAGCGCAGCGCCGGTGGATGGTGCGGTACAGGGGCAGGGCGGGGAAAATGGCCGGCAGGGACAGAAGGATCTCAAGGAGCGCAATGCGGCCCATGAGAATCAGATGCAGCTCGCCGGATAGCAGGAAAAGAGCAAGGCGCAGCCCTGCGTTGAGGGTGAGCGCCATAATGCTCACCGTGAAACCGCACAGCCAGCCGGGGGAGAGCAGATTTTCACCGATGGTACCGGCCAGCAGACCGATAAAGGTGAAGAGGACCGTATAGAAGCCGGGGAAAGGACCCGCGATAAGCATATCGCACACCGCGCCCATGGAGAGGGCGAAGATGCTGCCCTTGCGTGGTCCCTCGTAGGATGCCACCAGCGCGGGCAGCATGGGGTAGAGGAAGGGGGCGGTGCCCCAGACCGACACCTGATTCAAAATAAGGTGCTGCAGGGCAAACAGGGCAAGCGTTGCAAGAGCGTACACGGTCCATTTGGCAATGATATAGCTTTTGGGCAGCATGGTGAACCTCCTGCCGTCAGTCTACAATAATAAAATCAGTGATCACAAATACCTGTGTCAGTTCACTCAGTTCCATTTCGGGGCGGATCACAGCGTAGCGGGAGAGTCCGTCGTCATTCATGCGCAGCTCCTCCACATAGCCGATCACCAGCTTGGAGGGCAGATAGTCGCCCAGACCGGAGGTGAGGACCAGGTCGCCGCCCATCACGTCGGAAGAGGCGGTCAGATAGGAAAGAGTCAGGAGCCCATCGCACATCAGGGCAAAATCACCCTGCGCGATGGCAGTGGAACCGCTGCGGAACACCAGCGCGCCCACGCCGCTCTCACTGTCCAGAATGGTGCGGACAGTGGCCCAGTTCAGTCCCGCGTCGGTGATGATGCCTACCAAATTACCGGTGGAATCCACCACACAGTCGCCAATGGCAATGTCATGGAGCGTACCCTTGTTGATGGTGAACTGGCTGGACCAGTTGGAAATGTCCTGCTCAATAATGAGGGCGGATTCAAAGGTCAGATCCCGGCGCTGCTCGCGCAGCTTGTTCAGCTCCCGAAGCCGCTTGTTTTCCTCACTGTCATACTCTGCCTGACGAATGGCGGCTTCCGCCTCCGCCAGCTCCCGGCGCAGCTGCTCATTTTCCGCCTTCAGCCGGTCGAATTCCGTGAAGTAAGCGCCCCACTCCTTAAACTGGTTGGATACCAAAGTGCCAACGGTGCGGAAGGGTGCGGCAACGGTGCCGACGATATTATTGAACAGAGAGGTATTGGCTGAAAAATAGGTCACCGCGCTCAGCAAAAGCGCAACGACCACAGCAATGGACAGCACGGTGAGTCCGTGTCTGGTAAAGAGCCGCTTCACACCGTTACCTCCTTAAAAAGATCGATGCCGAATTTCCCCAGCATTTGTCCCAGCCGGTGAAGCGGCAGACCCATTACATTGAAATAGCAGCCCTGAATACCGCTGACGAACAGGGCAGGTCTGCCCTGAATACCGTAGGAGCCTGCCTTGTCCATGGGGTCGCCGCTTCGGATATAGGCGGTGATCTCATCCTCGGACAGCTCCCGGAAGGTGACAGCGGTGGTCTCCGCCTCCGTCAGGATCTGATCGCCCCGCAGCACGGTGACACCGGTGCAGACCTCGTGGGTGCGGCCGGAGAGGGAGCGGAGCATGGCGGCGGCGTGGGCCTCGTCCCTGGGTTTGCCAAGGCGCAGACCGTCCAGGAATACCATGGTGTCCGCAGTGATAATGATGGCTTCATCATCACCGGCCAGTTCGCGGGCGGCAATGGCTTTCTTGCGGCAGATGGAGGAAACGATCTCCTGCGGAGTATCGCTGGGATCGTAGCTCTCGTCCGCCTCGGGGACAAGAATATCAAATTGCTTCACACCGATCTGTGTGAGCAGTTCCCGGCGGCGGGGGGACTGGGATGCGAGAATAAAACGAGTCATAAAAATATGTTTCCTTTGGTGGGTTTATCGTCCGGTGGAGCCGAAGCCGCCCTCGCCCCGCTGGGTCTCGGGCAGTTCCTCTACCACCTTCAGGGTGGGATGCAGCACGGGAACGATCATCAGCTGGGCGATGCGGTCACCGCACTGTACCGTATAGGGAGCATCGGTCGTGTTGTACAGAGTCACATGCATCTGACCGCGGTAGTCGCTGTCGATCACGCCAATGCCGTTGGCAAGATTGATTCCGTTTTTCACACCCATACTGCTGCGCACCGCCATAATGCCCACATATCCCTCGGGAATAGCGGCGGCAATGCCGGTGGGGATCATCGTGCGCTCGTGGGGCGCGATGGTCACAGCGGTGTCAATGCAGGCGTGAAGATCCAGTGCGGCAGCGCCGTCTGTGGCGTAGTAGGGGAGAGGGATGGTGGTTCCGATCTTGTCGGACACGGGTTTGATGAGAAGTTCCATGGCGATTTCCTATACTGATAGTTGATTTTTGCTGCGATTATACAAATGGTATTAAATATACAGGTGCCATGACGCTTATGCGGCAGAGGGCAACGGAATTCAACGTGACACAGGCTCCCTCTGACGAGGGCGCGACGCGTAAAGCAAACAGTCCGGTGGACTGTTTGTAGCCAAAGCGAGGAGCAATCTATGATTGCGACCAGGGCCGCAGGCTGTCGAGCGTAGCGAGACTGAGGGAGAGAAAATTGAAAACTGCAGTGTATCTCTCCCTCCGTCTTCGCCTTCGGCGAATCCACCTCCCTCGTCAGAGGGAGGCTTTGGTTGGTGCAAACCCCTTACTCCACGCCGCGGTAGAAGAGACCTCTGGTGTGCTCGGCGGGAGGAATGGCTTCGCTGAGTCCCATATACTGGCGCAGGATCTCCACGCATTCGGCGGGAGACTCGGTGGTGAAACGCAGGCGGGCATAGGTAAGGGCGCAGCGGCGCAGCTCATTCTTGTCGGCAAGGTAGAGTGTTTTGCCGTTGAGGATCTCATTGCGGCAGCCGAAAGCAGCAATCACGGGGAAGCGCTCGCCACGGCGGTCGGTAAGAGTGTGGGAAGCGCGGCAGGTGCCGGCGAGATTTTTCGCCTTGCAGCCGTGTTCATTTGAGATGATGCAGTTCTCCATGATCATCAGCGGCAGTCTGCCGTAGACGATCGCCTCACAGGGAATGGATTTTTTGATATCCCGCAGCTGCTCGTGGCGAAGCTCAAAGGAGAGCGTTGCGCTGGTGAGTCCCCAGCTTCTCAGTTCGTCCAGAGAGCGGCTGTTGAACACATTCAGCCCATAGTCACCGCGAATGGTAAAGCCCAGCTCACGGGCCAGGGTCAGCTGTCCCACTGTCTGCACAGCGGCAGAGGTGCAGCCCTTTTCTTTGGCGAGGAGCAGCAGAGCGCGCAGATCCTCCCGCTCCCGATCCTTACAGATGCGGGGGAAGGTGACAGAGAATTCAGTATTCCCATCTGTGGGCAGGGTAAACTCGCCGATGCGCTCGGCGGGGATATACACAATAGCGGGGGAGAGGGCAAGCAGTTCCCCGGTAAGCTGTTCCCCTCTTGTAAGGGACACGGTAAAGGAGGGGGTGTCAGTTTTGCAGGTGTTTTGCGCCGAGAAATTGTCCTTCTCCTCGCGGCGCTGAGGAAGGGCGGTGCGCTTCTCGTCCAGCGCGGCGAGGGCGTCACGGCGCAGAGCATTCACCGCACCGGCGCTGACGGAAAGACCGTCCTCCACCTGTACGCGGATATCATCCGGGCGGTACACAGTGCCGCCGGTTTTGGAAAGGCGCTGCTCCAGCTCCTCGGCGGTGACAGCGCGGCTGCGGGCAGCTTCCGGCACAGCACCCTCAACGCATATCTCGTTTCCGTCGGTATCCCGGGCGGTGAGACGCATAGGCGCATTGGCCGCCACATTGGCGGTCATGGATACGCCCACAGTGCGGAGATCCTCTTTGTCGTAGGCAGCTTTTGCCGCGCGGAACAGCTCTGTGGGCTCGGGGGTATTCTCCTCCCGAATGCCGAACATGGCCTTGCCCTTCTCGTCTCTCCAGTAGCCTTCGGTAAAACCGCTGCGGGAGAAGGAACGTTCCAGCTCCGCAAGTTCAGCCTTGGTAGGCAGGCGGTTTTCGCGGAGCAGAGCGGAGTAGATGCGGGTGATGACCGCCACATACTCGGGGCGCTTCATGCGTCCCTCCAGTTTCAGAATGGACACGCCCATATCGCGCAGTTCACCTAAGTGAGAGGCAAGGTTTGCATCCTTCAGGCTCAGGGGATGCCCTGTCTTGCCGCCGTCCATGCGGTAGGGCAGCCGGCAGGGCTGGGCGCAGGTGCCGCGGTTTCCGCTTCTGCCGCCGATGAGTGCGCTCATGGCGCACTGGCCGGAGTAGCACATACACAAAGCGCCGTGGGCAAATACCTCAATGGCGATAGGGCTGCGCTCGCAGATGTAGCGGATATCTTTCTCGCTCAGCTCACGGCTGAGAACAACACAGCGCATTCCCAGATCGGCGGCGGCTTTCACACCGTCCAGATCGTGGATGCTCATCTGTGTGCTGCCGTGGATGGGCAGGTCCGGCACGATTTTTCGTGCCAGGGCGGCAACGCCCCAATCCTGCACGATGACACCGTCCACCCCCCATCGGGAGGCCTTGTATAAAAGGTCGGCAGCGCCCGTGAGTTCCCGGTCGGTGAGCAGGGTGTTAAGGGTGAGATAGACCTTCACACCCCGTAAATGGCAATAGGAAACCGCTGCCGGATATTCCTCCTCAGAGAAATTTCTGGCACCGCGGCGGGCGTTGAATTCACCTACGCCCATATATACAGCATCAGCGCCGTTTTGCACGGCGGCGACCATGGCTTCCCAGTGGCCGGCAGGCGACAGAAGTTCCATTACTTCTTCTGCTGCAGCTTGAAGATCTCACGGCGCAGGTCGCTGGCCTCGGCCTTGGCCTTGTTGGCCTCGTCCAAATAGCCCTTCAGCTGGCTGCGGAGATTTTCGCTGGCAGTCTGCTCCTTCATGAGTTCATCGGCAATGTTGGCGGCTGCCAGCACAGCGGCATCCACACGGTTGATCTTGCCGTTTGCCATGATCTCGCTCATTTTGGCATCCACAAGGGCGGCGACCTTCTCCATGTAGGCGGGACTTTCCTCAGCCATAAAAGTGTAGTCAGTGCCGCAGATGCTCACGGTGATCCGATTTTCCATCGTATGATCCTCCTTTTTTATGTTTCCTGTACGCAGAGATACTTATTCAAAATAAAGTATACCATAATCGGCGGAAAACGCAACAGATTTACACGCGCTTTCCTGCCATTTTCAGGAAGAAAGCTGGTGAATCGGTTGAAAAGAAGTTCGCCGCCTGATAAAATGAAGAAAACAGAACGAAATATTAAGGAGAAAATGAGTATGATCAAAGCGGTTCTTCTGGATATTGACAATACTCTGCTGGATTTTGACGCTTATGTGGAGCAGACGCTGAAAAAAGGCTTTGAGAAGTTTTCACTGGGCGAATTTACCGAGGAGCGGCTCAAGACCTTCCACCGGGTGAATCACGGTGTATGGAGAGAGCTTGAGCAGGGCATCATTACCTATGAAGAAATTCTGAAGACCCGCTTTAACCGCATTTTTGCCGCCATGGGTGTTACCTTTGACGGCTGCGTGTTTGAGAAATATTTTAAGGACAGCCTGTTTGACAATGCGATCCCCGTGGACGGGGCGGAGGAATTGCTGGACTACCTCTCCGGACGGTATATTCTCTGTACCGCCAGCAACGGCCCCTACGAGCAGCAGCTCAACCGCCTGAAACTGGCGGGTATGCTGGAGAAGTTTGACCATGTGTTTGTGTCCGAGGCAATAGGCGCCTCCAAGCCCTCACCGGTCTATTTTGACCACTGTATGAAAGTGATCAACGAAGAAAGAGCGGTGAGAGGGGAGAGTGCCATTGACAGAGGCGAGGTTATGATGATCGGCGATTCCCTGACCTCGGATATGGCGGGTGCCATTGGTTACGGCATGCACACCTGCTTCTTTGACAAGCAGAAAAGCGGCGCTGCCGCGCCAGGTGTGGAACATACCGTCACAGACCTTCGGGAGATCTTCAGCATTCTATAAGGGAGGTGCAGCATGGTGACGCTTGCCGATATCCTGTTTCCCTGCCGCTGCGCTTTCTGCGGAAAGAAACTGCCGGTGGGCAGCGACGGGGTGTGCGCTGAGTGCGAAAAGGAACTTCCCTATACGGAGCCGGACAGAATGCTCCGGAAAGTGGGTTCACACACCTGTGCCGTGACCTTCTACTATGAAAAGAATGTGCCGCGGGGGATCTATACCTTTAAATTCGGCGGGCGCAGCGGACGAGCCCGTGTCTTTGCCGCCTATCTTGCCGCTACGGTCAGCGAAACACTGGGCGGGGAGTTTGACGCGGTGACCTATGTACCCATCAGCGCGCAGCGCCGGAGGAGGCGCGGCTTTGATCAGAGCCGCCTGCTGGCACAGCACTGCTGCCGGCTGTGGGGTGTAAAACCGGTGCGGACTCTTGGAAAAATGCGGAACAATCCGCCGCAGTCCTCCGTCAAAACAGAGAACGAGCGGAGAAAGAACGTGCAGGGCGTGTTCCGCGTTCTGCCAAAAGCAGAGGTGGCAGACCGGCGTGTTCTGATCATTGACGATATCACGACCTCCGGCGCAACCCTTGCCGAATGCGCGGATCTCCTGCTGGAAGCGGGAGCGGCTTCGGTGGTGTGCGCGGCGCTTGCCGGGGCAAGACAGGACGTTACCCTGTGAATTTTCGCAAAAATAAGGCGATTTCGTTGAAAAATACGAAAAAAGTTTGAGAAAACTGCTTGCAAAACGAAAAAAACATCAGTATAATTATAAGTTGAAATAATGGCGGATTGTCTGCCAAAAAGAGACTATGAGGTGTAAATTATGGGTGCATTTTCTAAGGATATCGGTATCGATCTGGGTACTGCGTCCGTTCTGGTATATGTAAAGGGCAAGGGTATCATTCTCAATGAGCCCTCCGTTGTCGCTATGGACAAGAACAGCGGCAAGCTGCTGAAGGTGGGCGAGGAGGCCCGCCAGATGCTGGGCCGTACTCCCGGAAATATCGTTGCCATCCGTCCCCTGCGCGAAGGTGTCATCTCCGACTACGATATGACCGAGCGCATGCTGCGCGAGTTTATCCGCAAGGTGGCAGGCTTCATGATCTTCAAGCCCCGTGTCATCATCTGCGTTCCCTCCGGCATCACTGAAGTTGAAGAGCGCGCAGTGGTTGACGCCGGTATTCAGGCCGGCTGCCGCCGTGTATATCTTATCGAAGAGCCTGTTGCCGCCGCTATCGGCGCCGGCATCGATATCACCAAGCCCGACGGTCACATGGTCGTGGATATCGGCGGCGGTACCGCTGATATCGCTGTGATCTCTCTGAGCGGCGTGGTCGAGTCCGCCTCCATCAAGGTGGCAGGCGACCAGTTCAACGAGGCTGCCAACAAGTATATGCGCCGCAAGCACAATATCCTGGTGGGTGAGAGCACCGCTGAGAAGATGAAGATCAACATCGGCTGTGTGTATCCCATGGAGGAAGAAAAGTTCATGGAGATCAAGGGCCGCTGTCTGATGACCGGCCTGCCTAAGACCATTAATGTTTCCTCCAACGAGATGCTGGAGGCCTTTGAGGAGCCTGCAGAGCGCATTCTGGAGAGCATCCACTCCGTGCTGGAGCGCACTCCCCCTGAGCTGGTGGCTGACGTTTCCACCAACGGTATCATGATGACCGGCGGCGGGAGCCTCATCTACGGCTTTGATAAGCTGATCACCAAGCGTACCGGTATCGCCACCACCGTGGCGGAGAATGCCATCGGCTGTGTGGCCGAAGGTACCGGCAGAAGCCTCGATATGATCACCGACATGCAGGAGGGTACCATCAACCTCTCCCGCCGCCGCCAGATCAACTGAGCATTTCCACCCTCTGCAGATTTTCTGCTTGCAATGAGGGGATATCTTTGATAAAATAATTTAGTGTTTTCTGTAACGGCTTTCGCCGTTTGTCCATTCTGATATGGAGGTTATTCGAATATGTCGAAAAAGCCTGTGAGCAATAAGCGTGCCCTGCGCCAGCAGGAGGAACGCGCCGCTCTCAATAAAATTTTCACCACATTCCTTGTGGGTCTGGCCGCTGAGTGCTATCTTTTCATTGTATACAACTTCTATGTTCGCAGCACAGTGGAGTCGATGCTGACCTGCTATGATGTCCTGAAGGTTCTCGGCTGGGTGGGTCTGGCCGCCTTTATCGGTGGCGCTGTGTTTGCTCTGGTCAAGAAGGGCAGCGAAAAGCTCAGAAAGATCGGTGCATTTGCTGCAGCCGGCGGTGCGTTTCTTGCGGTGTCCAGCTGGATCATGGTCAACTTTGTGGAGGCCGGTGTTGTGACGCTGTGCGTGCTGGTTCCTGTGGCTACGATCCTGGGCTTGATCTTCTTCCTGTACCAGCGCGATTGCTTCCTGAACACTCTTATCCTGTCCGGCGCGCTGTTCACCATTTGGGTGTGCAGCAAGGGACTGGACGGTACCTGGAAGCTGTACATTACCGCTGCTGTGATCGCAGCAGTTGTGCTGCTGGCAGCGCTGTGCGTTGTGGTGTTCCTGATGAAGAAGAATGGCGGTAAGCTGGGTAAGCTGCAGGTCTTCTCCGCAGAGTGTGACTACCGCATGATCTATGCAGTGGCCGCTGTTGCTGCCGCACTGATCCTTGCAGCGCTGTTTGCCCCCGGTGTGACCTTCTACCTGATCTGCGCGGCAGTGATCGCGCTGTTCGGTGAGCTGGTCTACTACACCGTAAAGATGATGTAAATTATATACAGGCACAGTGGTTCCGGTGAACCGCTGTGCCTGTTTTTTGCCTTTGCTGCGGTAAATTGGAGTTTGTCGGGGATGTTCTTTGTGCCACCACCTGCCGTGCTGCTAACGCAGCAGAGGAGACGCCATCTTTCTTGCCACCGTGTCCAGTCTCCGACGGGGTACTTTTGTATAGAAACAAAAGTACCCAAAAATTCTCCCAAGGCGTTCCCCCTTGGGTATCTCCCTTGAAAAAAACAAAATTGTTCTTGCGGCACTTTCTCGTC
>JAZLEB010000060.1:0-6388 GCA_045615065.1 Candidatus Pelethomonas sp.
CATCTCCCAGATGAAGGAACTGGTGGCTCAGAACTACAACCACCCCTCCATCGTGGTGTGGGGTCTCTCCAACGAGATCTCCATCGCCGGCTCCACTCCTGACCTGCTGGAGAACCACAAGATCCTCAACGATCTGTGCCACGAGATGGACAAGACCCGCCTGACCACCATCGCAGCGGTGTCCATGTGCAAGATCGATGATCCTTACATCCAGATCCCCGATGTGGTGTCCTACAACCACTACTTTGGCTGGTACGGCGGCGACACCACCATGAACGGCCCCTGGTTCGACAAGTTCCATGCCACCCATCCCAATATTCCCATCGGCTGCTCCGAGTACGGCTGCGAGGCGCTGAACTGCCACACCTCCAACCCCATGCAGGGCGACTATACCGAGGAATATCAGGCATTCTACCACGAGGAGCTCATCAAGCAGCTCTTTACCCGCAAGTATATGTGGGCCACCCATGTTTGGAACATGTTCGACTTCGGCGCCGATGCCCGTGCAGAGGGCGGCGAGAATGGTCAGAACCACAAGGGTTTGGTTACCTTCGACCGCAAGTACAAGAAGGACTCCTTCTATGCTTACAAGGCATGGCTGAGTGACGAGCCTTTCGTCCACCTGTGCGGCAAGCGTTACATCAACCGCGTGGAGGATGTTACCCGCGTGACCGTTTACTCCAACCAAAAGACCGTGGAGCTGTTCGCTAACGGCGAGTCTCTGGGCGTGAAGGAAGCTCCCGACCACTTCTTCTACTTCGATGTGCCCAACAAGGGCGAGACCACTCTGGTTGCCGTCAGCGGCGAGCTGAAGGACGAGGGCAAGATCTGCAAGGTCGATAAGTTCGACGAGAGCTATCGTCTGGTGGAGAAGGGCGCTATCCTCAACTGGTTCGATATCGACGAGAAGGAGGGCTATCTGTCCCTGAACTCCAAGATGGGCGAGGTCATCAAGACCTTCCGCGGCAAGCTGCTCTTCGCCAAGCTGATGAAGAAGGTCATGGGCGGCATGGGCGGCAAGAAGGGCGGCGGTATGGCCGCAGGCTTCGATATCCAGAAGGAGGATATGATGGCCATGATGAACGGTTTCTCCGTTCTGCGCCTGCTCACCATGGTCGGCGGTTTTGCCAATGTGGAATTCACCAAGGAAGAACTGCTGGATCTCAACAGAAAACTCCTTAAGATCAAGGCAAAGAAGGCTCGCTAAAAGAGCACGAAAGACCCTACGGGTGTTTTGAGAAAAACGCAGAGGGGTCTGCGAGCGCAGACCCCTCTCCGCAAATGTTTGTTAAGAAGACAATCCGCCGGCAGTTTCTGCCGTACAACATATACTGGAGGTTTGACCGACATGAATGTGAAGAAGAATTGCAAGTACGCACTGGCTACTGTCACCAGCATGGGCGTTCGCATCACTCCTGTGGAGCGCCAGAGCGTGCATACCAGCCATCTGTTTGAGATGCAGGCCACCAGCGCCGAGAGCAACGTGCTGAACATTGCCGCTTCTCTGGGCGCAGGCGCCAAGGTGCTGACCCGCTTCGTGGAGGACAGCGCTATCGCTTCCTTCATCAAGAGCGAGCTGCGCCGCCGCGGCATCGACTACGAAGGCAAGGATATTCCTCAGGGCGATCCCTGGGGCTACCGCCACCAGTTCAATATTGCTGACAGCGGCTACGGTCTGCGCGGTCCCCGCGTGCTGAATGACCGCGCCGGCGAAGTGGGCCGCACCCTCAGCGCTGACGATTTTGATCTGGACCGCATTTTTGGTCAGGAGGGCGTTGCCATCCTGCACCTGTCCGGCCTGATCGGTGCCCTGTCTCCCGAGACTACCGCCTGCTGTGTGGCTGTTGCCAAGAAGGCCAAGGAGTACGGCACTCTGATCTCCTTCGACCTGAACTACCGCGCTTCCTTCTGGAAGGGCCGCGAGGAGGAGCTGCGCCGCAGCTTCAAGGAGATCGCTGACATTTCCGACATTCTGATCGGTAACGAAGAGGACTTCCAGCTGGCTCTGGGCATCGAGGGCCCTGAGGCGGGCGGCAAGGATATCTCCGCCAAGATCGACGGTTTCAAGGGCATGATCGAGCGCGTGCAGGCCGCCTATCCCCATGTGAGCGTGTTCGCTACCACCCTGCGCGAGGTGTTCAATGCCAACGCCCACAACTGGGGCGCTATCATGCTGGCTGACGGCAAGTGGAGCGTTGAAATGCCCCGCGAGATCCAGGTTCTGGACCGTATCGGCGGCGGCGACGGCTTCGTTGGCGGTATGCTGTACGGTATCTCCCAGGGCTGGGAGAGCGAGAAGTGCCTGCAGTTCGGCTGGGCTACCGGCGTTCTGGCAGCAACTATGCTCACCGACTATGCCACCCCCGCTGATGAGGAGCAGGTTTGGAGCATCTACAAGGGCAATGCCCGCGTGAAGAGATAATCAATCTACTAAATGATAAGGGAGACTACAACCATGAAGAAGTCTGATATTGGTCTGGTTGGTCTCGCCGTTATGGGCGAGAACCTGGTTATGAATATGGAGTCCAAGGGCTTCACCGTCAGCGTCTACAACCGCACGGTGGAGAAGGTGGACAACTTTGTGAACGGCCGCGCCAAGGGCAAGAACATCGTTGGCGCACACACTCTTGAGGAGCTGGTGGGTCAGCTGGAGAAGCCCCGCAAGGTCATGATGATGGTCAAGGCCGGCGCTGCTGTTGACAGTCTCATCGAGCAGCTCATTCCTCTGCTGGAGGCGGGCGACATCATTATCGATGGCGGTAACTCCCACTTCCCCGACACCGTTCGCCGCACTGAGTATGTGGAGAGCAAGGGCCTTCTGTATGTGGGCTGCGGCGTGTCCGGCGGCGAGGAAGGCGCTCTGAAGGGTCCCAGCATGATGCCCGGCGGTTCCGTGAAGGCATGGGAAGCTGTTAAGCCCATCTTCCAGGGCATCTGCGCCAAGGTTGAGGATGGTTCTCCCTGCTGCGAGTGGGTCGGTGCAAACGGTGCAGGTCACTTTGTCAAGATGGTTCACAACGGCATTGAGTACGGCGATATGCAGCTGATCTGCGAGGCTTATCAGCTGATGCGCGATCTGCTGGGCATGACTGCTGACGAGATGCACGAGGTCTTTGCCGAGTGGAACCGCGGCGAGCTGGACAGCTACCTCATTGAGATCACCCGCGACATCCTGGCTTACAAGGATGAGGACGGTTCTCCCATCGTGGAGAAGATCCTGGACACCGCCGGTCAGAAGGGTACCGGTAAGTGGACTGCTATCTCCGCTCTGGACGAGGGCATCTCCCTCACTCTGATCGCAGAGGCTGTGTTCAGCCGCTGTCTGTCCGCTGTGAAGGACGAGCGTGTTGCCGCTTCCAAGGTCCTCACCGGTCCCGAGGCCAAGTTTACCGGCGATAAGAAGGAAATGCTGGAGAACATCCGCAAGGCTCTGCTGGCCTCCAAGATCGTCTCCTACGCACAGGGCTACGCTCTGATGCGCGCTGCCGCCAAGACCTACGGCTGGGATCTGAACTACGGTGATATCGCTCTCATGTGGCGCGGCGGCTGCATCATCCGCAGTGTGTTCCTGGGCGATATCAAGAAGGCATTCGATAAGAACCCCGAGCTGGCTAACCTGATGCTGGACGATTACTTCAAGGGCAAGCTGGAAGAGGCACAGGACGGCTGGCGCAAGGTCTGCGCCCAGGCTATGCTGTGCGGCGTTCCCGCTCCCGCTATGAGCGCAGCCCTCAGCTACTATGACGGCTACCGCTGTGAGCGTCTGCCCGCAAACCTGCTGCAGGCTCAGCGCGACTACTTCGGCGCACACACCTATGAGCGCATCGACTGCGAGCGCGGCAAGTTCTTCCACACCAATTGGACCGGTGAGGGCGGCAACACCACCTCTCAGGCCTATCAGGCATAAGACTATGAAGCAGTTTGATCTGTATCCTCGTGAGGGCGTAACCGCCCTCACGAGTGAGGAAATCAAGGAAGCGGTCAGAAAGGCTGTCAGTGAGTATGTTGGTTCCGGCAAGCGTATTCTGCTGATCGTGCCCGACTATACCCGCTTCCACTCCAATGCGGGTCTGATCGCCAACACCATCTATCACACCCTAGAGGGCTGCGAGGTGGAGCTTCTGCAGGCACTGGGCACCCATGTGCCCATGACCGAGTGGGAGTGCTCCGATATGTACGGCGATATTCCCTTCGAGAAGTTTATCCCCCACGACTGGCGCAACGATGTGGTGAAGCTGGGCGAGGTGCCCGCTGAGTTCGTCCGCGAGGTCAGCGAGGGATTGATGAATGAGTCCATCGCCGTGGAAGTGAACCGCAGAGTGGTGGAGGGCGGCTACGATCTCGTTCTCTCCATCGGTCAGGTGGTTCCCCACGAGGTCGTCGGCATGGCAAACCACGCCAAGAACATCTTTGTTGGCGTGGGCGGCAAGCGCATGATCGATGCCTGCCACATTCTCGGTGCGTTCTACGGTATGGAGCGCATGATGGGCCGGGATAAGACCCCTGTCCGTCAGGTGTTCGACTATGCGCTGGAGAACTTCCTCGGCGGCGTGAACATCCACTTTATGCTCACTGTCTGCACCGCACCCGGCGGCGTGATCACCACCCACGGCCTCTTTGTGGGCAAGGAACGCAGCCACTTCGAGAAGGCCTGCGCGCTGGCGCAGCAGACAAACCTCATTCTGGTGGACAAGCCTATGGACCGCGTGGTGGTTTACCTCAACGCCGAGGAATTCAAGACCACATGGCTGGGCAATAAGAGTGTCTACCGCACCCGCATGGCCATTGCCGACGGCGGCGAGCTGATCGTTCTGGCTCCCGGTGTGGCTCACTTCGGTGAGGATATGGGTATCGATGCCATCATCCGCAAGTATGGCTACTGCGGCCGCGAGAAGGTCATCGAGCTGTGCGGTACCGAGGAGGATATGAAGGCCAACATGGGCGCTGCCGCTCATCTGATCCACGGCTCCTCTGACGGCCGCTTCTCCATCACCTACTGCACCGAGAAGGTCACTGAGGAGGAAGTGGAGGGCGTGTGCTTCAACTGGGCGCCCTACGGCGAAATGGTGAAGCGCTATGATCCCAAGACACTTACCGACGGCTGGCATACCGACATTGACGGCAAGCCGTTCTTCTATATCAGCAATCCCGCTCTGGGTCTGTGGGCGGACAAGGCTAAGTTCTAAGGAGGAGTAAACCATGAAACTTCCTTTTCAAGTTGATCTCAGCGGCAAGGTAGCCGTTGTTACCGGTGCAGGCGGCGTTCTGTGCAGTGATATGGCCCGTGCGCTGGCGCAGTGCGGCGCCAAGGTGGCTCTGATCGGTCGCACTCTGGAGCCTCTGCAGGCTGTGGCAGAGACCATTAAGGCTGAGGGCGGCATTGCTGCTCCCTTCACCGCCAATGTGCTGGACCGTGCCGCTCTGGAGGCTGCCGCAGAGCAGATCCATGCTCAGTTCGGCAAGGTGGATATCCTCCTCAACGGCGCAGGCGGCAACAATCCCCGCGCTACCACCGAGAAGGAGTACTATGAGCAGGGCGATCTGGACGGGGAGACCAAGAGCTTCTTCGATCTGGATGATGACAGTGTGCAGACGGTGTTCAACCTGAATTTCTCCGGCACGCTGATCCCCACTCAGGTGTTTGCAAGAGATATGGTGGAGAACGGCGGTAGTATCATCAACATCTCCTCCATGAATGCCTATACCCCTCTCACCAAGATCCCCGCCTACTCCGGCGCAAAGGCCGCTATCAACAACTTTACCCAGTGGCTGGCAGTGCATTTCAGCCGCACCGGCATCCGCGTGAATGCCATTGCTCCCGGCTTCTTCTCCACCAAGCAGAACGCAGCTCTCCTGTGGAATCAGGACGGTTCTCCCACCGCCCGCACCGGCAAGATCCTTGCCGCCACTCCCATGGGCCGCTTCGGCAAGAGCGAGGAACTGCTGGGTGCCCTGCTGTATCTCGTCAATGACGAGGCCGCAGGCTTCGTCACCGGCGTGGTCATCCCTGTGGACGGCGGTTTCTCCGCCTACTCCGGCGTGTAATCTAATATCAAAAGAGAGTGCCGCGAACCTTCGCAGCACTCTCTTTTTTTGGAAAATGAATTCAAATTGGAGTTTGTCGGGGAGTTTGCACCACAGTACGCAAGGCTCCCTCTGACGAGGGCGCGACGCGTTAAGCAAACAGCCCGGTGGGCTGTTTGTAGCCAAAGCGGGGAGCAATCTGTGATTGCGACCAGGGCCGGAGGCTGGCTGCCCGTAGGGCAGACTGAGGGAGAGATACACCGGAAGTTCTTGCTTTTCTGTCTCTCCCTCCGTCTTTTGCTTCGCAAAATCCACCTCCCTCGTCAGAGGGAGGCTTTGGATTGTGCAAACTTGAGAGCGCAAC
>JAZLEB010000061.1:0-12303 GCA_045615065.1 Candidatus Pelethomonas sp.
TACAGCCCTACAATCGTATATGTCTCCATTTCAGAAGTAAATCCAAGTGCTTCGGAATAGATGGCGGCACTGGGATATGCCGTTGCATTAATTATTTCTTTTCGCTGTGTTACAATATTGGGATCATAGGCATATGTTCTCAATTCGATTGTGTCGCCCACTTGTACGCCACTTCTTGCAGCAACAGACTGCGAAATAATGCATACTTTTTCTCCATTTATAAGCTCATTCTCAGTGAAATCTCTGCCATCCACGATACGCGCCTGCTCTCGGGAAAATGCCGCTTGGTATCCTAACTTATCAACACAAAGGAGCGGGAATCCATGATTGTTTATTTCCATTTCGCTGAGCTTTTTCTGCCAGAGAGCACCTTCATCAGAGACTAAAAAATCTTCGACAGAGCCATTCAGTGTGGTAATTGTGGGAAGCTGATAGTCAGCAATGTATTCGTCTGCAGGAGCAGAGCGAGAAACAAATCGATTCTCATGCCAAAAATAGAATTCGCGCTCATCCCACAAAGAGATGATTCCGAATTGTCCCGTATTCCATGGCAGTGAACTGTAATCACAGAGCGTCATAGTGCAGTCGTACTGTTCCAGCATAGGAGCGTAATTAGAAAGTCCGTTGCGATAATATACCTTACCAAACAGTTCTTCATAGGCGTCCCTGTGGTTATAGATATAGGTCTTATTGATTTGTTCATTTCCGTCAGCGTAGTTCTCGCCATAAACAAGGTAAGTCTGTCCAACCTGCAACCCCAATTTGTCAAAATCTTCCTTGCTGTAAACAGTTATATGCAGAACGATGCTTTTTCCTACCGGCGATGCAAAGTCCTTTCCCAATCCGATAGCGCTTTCTATCGTGCCAACACACAAATACGTGGTGTTCTCAAGCAGACGTTTTTCCTCGCCTGCAGCGCGAATTCTTACAGTCTTTTCTGTTCCTATTGTGCCGATCTTTGTCAGCGTAACCGTCAGCATAGCGCAGCGATAAGGGTAAGCCTTGTTGAATTGTCCCATCGCATAGCCATTGGCATGCCGAACGAAATTGTCGATGGTAAGTGTTGGGCTATACGCAGAAACCAAGCCGGTAGAGGACTTTGTCTTAATCAAATCCGGATTGTTTGCGATGGCTTCATCGATCCATTTCCGGATTGTGTCAGGCAGGTTCATAGTTTTTGTCATGCCACCATCCTCATTTTTGGACCAAAAGTAACTATCCGAAACGAGCCCGATCGTGGTGTACCGGTCATCCAGATTCTCGCGCGTCAAATCCGTTGCAGTATACTGTCCCACGCAGGTGACAAGGATCGCAAACGCCAGAGCGACGATGATAATGCCCACCACTGTTTTGATCGGCTGGCGAAGTAGTTGTTTTATTGTTTTCACAATCACTCCTCCTTTACTTTCGCTTCATCAGTCCACGATTGCGGCACAGCGCGGCGGAGACGATTAACGCGGCGAATGCCACCACAGCAAGACTTACGGCGGTCAGCTTCGGCGCGATGGCGGTCATGTCCGATGTGAGCGCGATCTCAATATTGATCCACTCCATCAGTGCCGCCGCGATGCGTGTCCAGAGCTTTGAGCCGACATAGCCGCCCAGCGCGGCACCGGGGACGAGGACACAGAGAATGCTGATAAATGTGTGCGTGAATCTCCCCCACTCGGAAGCGCCGAGCGTGCCCATCAGCATCAGCGCACGCTTCTGCTGCGCAGGATAGAGCAGCAAGAACAGCAGAATGACCGCCGCAAAGGCAGCAAGACCGATGTACAGAGCCTTTTGGGACACTTCCTCGTAGGCATCCAACGATGCCATAAACTCGGAATAGCCTTGATCGTAGCAGATGAACAGATCAGGATAACCCGCTTCTTCCACCAAGGTCTTGAATTCGTTCATCTTGCCGTTATGCAATACAAGGGTGGAATAGATGCCCTTGTTGCGTAATTCCATCTCAGCAGTAATGGAGGATTTTGGTACGAAGATGGTATTCGGTGTAAAACCATAGGAATCATACGCATTTTGCCATGCGTTTTCCTGACGATACATGCCAACGATGATGTAAGTCTCCGTTTCAGAGGTAAAGCCTAATGCTTTAGAGTATAGGGCTGCGCTTGGGAACGCAGCGCCCAGCCACATTTCGTGCCGCTGCACTTCAAAAGTGAAGTCATAGGAAGATGTTCTAAGCTCGAGGGTGTCCCCAACTTGTAAGCCATTTTTTGCTGCGACAGTTTGGGAAATAATGCAGACTTTATGCCCATTGATAAGTTCATTCTCGGTAAAATCTCTACCTTCCACAATGCGCGCCTGCTCTCGACTAAATGCTGCTTGATATCCGAGCTTGTCAACGCACAGGACAGGGAAACTATGGTTGTTAATTTGCATGATATCTAGTGTTTCTCGCCACAAAGCACCCTCCTCTGATGCGAGGAATTCCTCGATAGAATTATTCAAAGGAGCAATCGTAGGAAGTCGGTAATAGTGAGCATATTCTTCCGCAGAAACTTGTTCTATTATAAGAGTTCCACCGTTTTTGATACGATAAACCTCGTGAATATCTTCATTTAGGTAAAATCCGGAGATGCTTCCGCTTTCATCAAAGCTCGGCATATAGACAGGTAAAACGCAAGGATCATAAAGCGTTAATGAGCAGTCAAATTGTTCCAGCATTGATTCGTAATTAGGCATACCGCCTTTGAACCTTAATTTGCCAAATACTTCCTCATAAGCGGGCAAATCAGTTGTTATCTGTCCAATATGGTTGGATTTATCTCCGTCACAATAGTCTTCACCGTAGACAATGTAAGTATTTCCAACTTGTAGATTTAATGCGTCGTATTCTTCAGCATCAAAAACCTTTACTTGAAGAACAATTGTTTTCCCAACCGGAGATGCGAAACCCTGTTCCAGTCCAACCACGCTCTCCACTGTTCCCACACACAAGTATGTGGTACTCACTAAGACTTCTTGATCCATTTCCCCTGCGTAGCCGATGTCCTCAATGCCTATGGTGCCAATTTTTGTCAGAGTGACTGTCAGCATTGCACCACGATAGGGATAGCCTGTATTGTAGGAATCCATACGATACCCGTTCTCATATCTGGAAAAATTGTCAATATTAAGTTCTGAAATATACGCGGAAACGAGACCTGTCGAAGATACTTCCTTCACAATGTCTGGGTGGTTATAAATCAACCTGTCGATCCATCCCTGTGCCTGTTCGGGGAGATTTGAGAGGTATTTGTATCCCCCACTGGCGATTTTCTCTCGTAAGTATTCATTCGAAAGTAGTCCGATGGTAGTATATCGGTCATCCAGATTCTCGCGCGTCAAATCCGTTGCAGTATATTGTCCCACGCAGGTGACAAGGATCGCAAACGCCAGAGCGACGATGATAATACCCACCGCTGTTTTGATCGGCTGGCGCAGAAGTTGTTTTATTGTTTTCACAATCACTCCTCCTTTACTTTCGCTTCATCAGTCCACGATTGCGGCACAGTGCGGCAGAGACGATCACTGCAGCAAATGCCACGACCGCAAGGCTTGCCGCGGTCAGCTTCGGCGCGATGGCGGTCATGTCCGATGTGAGCGCGATCTCAATATTGATCCACTCCATTAGCGCCGCAGCGATGCGTGTCCAGAGCTTTGAGCCGACATAGCCGCCCAGCGCGGCACCGGGAACGAGGACGCAAAGGATGCTGACAAATGTATGAGAGAATCGCCCCCATGCGGATGCACCGAGCGTTCCCATCAGAATCAGCGCACGCTTCTGCTGCGCGGGATAGAGGAACAGGAACAGCAGAATGATTGCCACAAATGCAGCAAGACCGATGTACAGAGCTTTTTCAGATACTTCCTCATAGGCATCCAGTGATGCCATAAACTCGGAATAGCCTTGATCGTAGCAGATGAACAGGTTTGGATAACCTGCATCCGTCATCAAAGTCTTGAATTCGTCCATCTTGCCGTTGTGTAGAGCCAATGTATAAAAAATGCCTCGTGTTCCTGTACGAGCATCACCGGAAACGGAGCCCTTGGGTACAAAAATGGTATTTGGAGTAAAACCATAGGGATCCATTTGGTTTTGCCAAGCATTGTTATGGCGGTAGATTCCCACAATCGTGTAGGTTTCTGTATCAGAAGTGAACCCTAAAGCGCGAGAGTAGACGGCTGCGCTTGGAAAGTTCGTACTGCCCAGTACATCACGATACTGCACTTCAATATTCGGGTCATATGCGTATGTCTGAAGGTTGATAGTATCTCCGACGGACAAGCCATTAATGGTTGCCACAGATTCCGATACGACACACACGTTGCTTCCCATTGTGCGTTCCATCTCGGTGAAGTCGCGGCCTTCTACGATACGCGCCTCACTTCGTGCAAACGCAACCTGATAACCCAGTTTATCGACCGCCAGCACAGGAAAGCCATGATTATTGATCTCCATTTCTTCCAATACCTGCCGCCACAGAATACCTTCATCCGATGCTATATAGTTTTCTGCTGTATCGGTTAGTTTGATGATGGTTGGAACGCAATAGTTTGGCGTATACTCTTCGGCGGCAACATAGAGGGTGTAAATAACATCCCCATCCCAAAATTTCTGCTCCCGTAAATCCTTTCGAACCACAAAACTGCCACTATCAGGATAAATAGCGGGAAGAGATGCGTAATCGCAGACGGTCATATAGCAACCGATCTGTTCTACAATAGAATCGTACTCTATCCCGTTCAACCCCATTTGACCAGGGCCAAACAATTCCTCATACTGCGCAGAGCTCAACCAAATGCGGCTTTCCAATGCACCTCCCTGCACATCAGAATAATCCATTCCATAGACGAGGTAGCGTTGACCAACTTCCAGTGCCATGGCGTCCAGTTCATCTTCACTGTAAACGCTTATGGTTAAAGCAATTGTGTTTCCCACCGGAGAATCAAAACCCTGTTCTAATCCGACTACCTGTTCAACTGTACCCACGCAAAGGATAGATATGGATTCTCGATGTTCCTCTACACCGTAGTTGATAACTTTTTCAGTAATCACACTTCCAACTTTTGTTATTGTCACTTCCAATACGGCACAGCGATATGGATTTCCGGAACCAATAGATGGATCATCCGTCATCCAGTCACCATTCTCGTGTTGGGAAAAGTTGTCTGGGGATACACCCGGAATATAGGCAGAGTATAGCTCGGTGAGCGATTCCATCTTTACCAGATCGGTCCAGTTTTGAATGGTAGAATCCACCCAATTCTGAATATCCTCCGGCAGTTCGGAATGGTAATGGCGTCCTATTTCGAGATTCTCCCAGAAATACTCGTCCGAGATCAGTGCCACAGTATCATATTTCTCGTTCAGATTTTCCCTCGTCAAGTCCGTTGCCGTATACTGTCCCACGCAGGTAACAAGGATTGCAAACGCCAGAGCGACGATGATAATGCCTACCACTGTTTTGATCGGCTGGCGCAGAAGCTGCTTGATGGTTTTCATAGAAAGACCTCCTCGTGGTTTATTTGCTGTGATTATAGCAAGACGAAAAAGTGAATACCAGTATGCCTTCGCAACTAGAACGTTTTCTTCGTGAATAGAAAATTTATACCCCTGTCACCCTCAGAACAACCTATCCTAAAGCAAAAAAGCAGCGGGAGGCACGCGCCGCCCGCCACAAAACACTATTCATACTAATTCTTGATTAAACTGATTTAATCAAGAATTCCGCGTGCTACGCACGCTGGCACCGCACAAAAATGTGCGTCGCCCCGTCTCATGCAGAACTTGACGCGCTTCGCGCTATAAAACGATTTTAAATCGTTTTATTAAGTTCTAGTATCGATTTCCGCCGCAAAGTTGAACCACCCGTCCTCGTAGCCGAAGGTATACTCCGCTTCCAGCTTGTCCAAAACATAAGTCACACTCATTAAGCCGAAACCATGACTGAGCGAATCCTGCTTGGATGTAGGGATCTTTCCGTCCACGATCTGAACCGGCTCGGATGTATTGCGGATGGATATGTACAGGCCATCGTTATAGAGAACGCAACCGATTATCTCACGATAGCCGTCGATCCGTCGGCAGGCTTCAATGGCATTGTCCAGCAGATTTGTCAGCACCACCACAAGGGAATCCGCGGGGATCGTCACCTCAGACAGGTCGTTGACCTGTATCTGCATCTTGATATCGTTCTCCCGCGCGGTCTGGTACTTCTGATTGAGGATGACATCAATCACAGGATGGTTGGAATTGACGCTGTAAACACAGATAGCGCGGTTCTTTTTCAGCCGCTCGGTATATTCCCGAATCGCATCAACTTCGCCGCGATCCGCCAGATTCCGGATGACCTGTATATGGTGTTCGAATTCGTGGGCGCTTTTCCGCTGCACCCGGTAGTTCTGTTCCAGTGCCTTCATATTTTCCTGCTGCATTTCCATGTGCTGCCGCAGAAGAAGCATCTCCCGATCGGATGCGCCATCACGTACCGCCGAAGCAAACAAACGACGAAACCCGAGCGTCAACACAACAGGCAGTGCCTTGCCGCAGGTCATCGTGAGATAATACGCAAGACCGCTGAGCTGCGCCGTCAGCTCCCGCGCTGCCGCATCTGCCAGAGCCGGGATCAGAATCGCAAAGGCCAGCAGACACATTCCCTTTGGTCCATACTCACCGTATACGGACAGGAGGATCAGCGCAGCCATCATAATATACATGAGATAGCCGTGAATGCCCTGAACTTCGAACAAGCCAAAGACTGTGTTCACAAGCCACGCAATGACCGCTACACGAACCACTTTATCCTTATGCTGCTTGACCTCCAAAAAGGATGACAGAAAAGAAAACACAAACCAGGTCTGCGCAGCCGCCCACAGGGCGATAAATAGATAGCTCATTACTTCAAAACCTTCCACAGTAGATATTTTTGCTTCTGCTGGGAATAGTTCTTCGCGCTGACAGCCAGAACGGTGCCATCCACAAGCTGGCACTCCCGGGCACGGAATTTATAGATGCACCGCATATTGACAAGGTAGCTTTTATGGATACGCAGAAATCCATGCGTTTCCATTTCCTTTTCAAGACTCGACAGGGTCGCGCCCAGCGTGTATGCTTTGTCCCCGACATGGACACTGACATAGTGGTCCATGACCTCGAGATAGGAGATCTGCTCAAAAGGAAGATCGACAGTAATATCCTTGTCCCGCAGGCGCAAAACCCTGCGTCCCTCCGCCATATTTTCCACGGCCTGCAGAATGTACCGCTCCAGCACCCCGCTCATGTCCCGTTTCAGGATATAGCGAAATGCCTGTACCTCATAGCCTGTCGGCGCGTAATCCACATAGTTGGTCACAAAGAAGATCAGCGCATGACTGTTCACCTGCCGAAGCGTGCGGGCAACATCAATGCCGTTTTGATCTTCGCGTTCAAAGTCAATATCAAGGAAAGCCATGTCGCAGGCTGTAAGCGCTTCAGCCGGTATATCCCCGGGACTATCGAAAGCGGCAATCTCGGTATTCATCGTAAGCTTTGTGAAGGTGCGTTCGATCTCTCCGCGAAGCGTCTTCAGAAAAACAGGATCATCGTCACAGAGGATGATTTTGATCGTGTTTTTTCCAACTGCCTCTCTGAGGATCTCCCATTCAGTCATTGCCATAGTGCCACCATCCATACAGGGTATTTTGAAAAAGTATTATAACACAATACGTCAATAATACCTATCCGCTTTTCGCAACTAGCACGTTTTTTTCGTGAAATGATGGTTTTATTAGTGACCGTATAATCTTAATCCGGAATCAATCAGAACAGGTATAGGTTTATAAAAAAGAAACCGGACACCAATCGTGATACGCATTGTATCAAAATTAGTGTCCGATTATGGTCCGAGTGGAATTATAGGGTTTCACGAGATTAGAACAACAAAAATGGTATTTGGGTAGTTGGCAATCAGTATTTCATTGATTAAAAGTATTTTCTTTTGATTTTCTCTGCGGTGTATTCTAATTCAGGATATATAAAGGCTTTATCAATTCCTACACTTTCTAAATCTAACATAATCTCTTTCTTTGCTTTTGCAGGAATCACAATACTACAAAACATTGTTTTCATACTATCTTCATCTACAGGTTGTATGTCCCCGTTAAATAAAAACCTTCGTCCTAAAATGGTTTTGCCCAGTTCGGTATATTGATAAGTATGGTGTTCTATAATCTCGTGTTTTTGATAGAACGAAAACAATTTATGCATTGTTTTACAGTTTACAGAAAAATCTCTCCGCACCAGCGAATGATTGCTGTTGGTTTGATTCTTGTGTTTTTCTGTCCACTTTTCAAGTTTTGTTTCGATATGATTTCGAGGATGCCACTCAGGGTAGATTTTATCAAATTGCTCAGATTCGGCAATAACGCTTGTTTGTATCGCTTCGTCCTCTGATGCCTCTTGGTAATATGTTATCTTGCCCAAATGGTCAAATAGCGCATTTGGGAAAACCAAGAAAATTGCTCTTTGGTTTATGATACGCTGATTCCAATACCACGGCTTCACAAATAAAGGCCGATGATCCCGCTGTAAATACAACCGTGCAATGTACTTATATGGGGTTAAATCGGAATCCATTAGCAAATCTTCGATTCTAAGATTAATTAGCCCATATTTCTTACAGGAGCTACATATTGTCTCAACAAGGTGATCTTGACCATCTGTAAGACATGCACTACTACATAGAACTCGCGCATCACTTTTGGGATTATTTTCACAGGCAAAATATAGAGCTACTAAAGGATTTGTTGTAAAGTCTAATAGTCGTGTCGGCAAACCATAATGCTGCATTTTTGCAAGTATTTCAAAATTAGATCGCAAGCCAACAAATTCCTCTGGTCTTAATGTCAAAAATTCACTAACCATATTATATTCTATAGTCTCATCATTCCCTGTGTACCGAGCCAAACTCGGAAGTGGCGACCACTCGCTTTTAGACATACCACGGAAAACGAGTGTCTCATTAGAATAGTGGGCCATATTTATCATTTTTACAACCTGTAAGTATTCCAAAAGACTATTCACTTGAAAAGTTAAGTGAAGATAGTCCTTATTTGTATCAGATAAAGGTATAATGCTGTTGGAGGGTAATGCCTTAAATGCCCTTGATCTTTTGATTTTTGTATTGAAGCTTAACTCCATCATACCCACCTCCAATGAATAAAGTCTTTTGAATACATTATAGCATTTAGAACACGAACTGTCATTTAATTTTCTTCAACTTCGGGACAATTTGTCCCAAACCGTTTCCCCATAACACGGCTCGGGTGATTATCCCCCGTCGCCGCATATCGTTCAGAACAGCCGGAAGCTGTCTGTCAAGGGTGCATCAGCACCGCCGTTTATCGGCGGCTTGCCCTTGACTGGCGGCCCCGGCTGTTCTATTTCCCGGCGGCGCGGCGGGGGGTATATCCTCCGGAGCTGCCCCCTTTCCCATGATTGGGAAAGGGCGGGGGATTGGGTTGAACATGAACGGAGGTTACTTATGAACTTTACCAACAGTCCCTATGAGCGCATGATGAAAGAGATCCCTCATCCAGAAGCACCCACCCCGCAGAAGGCACCGGAAGGAACGCCTTGTGCGGGGTGTCCTTATTGGCGGGGGATCGGCTGTGCTTTCTGCTATCGGGAGCACCTCAAAAAGCAGGGCTGATGTGTGAACATTTGGCCCGACCCCCCCTGTTTGCAAGGGCTTCCGACCTCGTTTTTTGAGGGGGTAATATGATTATATGTCCTGTACGGATATTGCTAAATACTTTCCACTTTTTCCAATCTGCCGTAGAACAGTTTTGTGCTGTTCCCCGGCGTTTTTCTCTTTGGGACAGAATGTCCCAAAGTAAGGCTCGACGCGGTAGTGTCGAGCCGCAGCCAACCGGGTTTGGGGAGGTTCCCCAACAAGCGTTTTTGCGTCTCTGTGGGGTGCAAAAATAGCAAGTGTGGCCACACTTGCCCTGCTTGCCGTTAGTGAATCCATCTGTAATTGATCGCTTTTGAGAATCAGTTATTGTTCTTATTTTGAGCTATTTCTATCTCAGTTGTTTTGTGTAAGTTGTTATTTGTCTGCGTATCGGATCGTTGCAGTTTTTGAACTGTAGAGATATAATAATGCATATTGGCTTTATAGAAGGCACTGCAACAAAAAATTGCGGCGATGCAATAACTGCTTTATAGCATTTTTCAAAACACTACGATAGTCTGAAGATAAACTAAAAGTAAGGCAAGGTGAAAAGATGAAGAATACATTTGGCGCAAATCTATCTATCTTAAGAAAACACGCTGGCTTGTCACAGGAGGCACTTGCAGAACGGTTGGGCGTTTCAAGGCAGGCTGTTTCAAATTGGGAACGAAATCTAAGTGAGCCGGATGTCAATACAATCAACCTGCTTTCTGAATTGCTTAATGTTACCGTGTCAGATTTATTGGAAAGTCCAACAAGCAATAGTTCCAGCGGAGTTCCACACATTAAGCCGACACTGACAATAATAAGCGTTGTGTTGGCTATTGTTCATCTTGTGCTTGGTATTTGCAACTTTGTAAATGTTACCGCTGTCGTAGCCCTTCCCATTATGTGCGCTTTTATTTTATCAACAATCTATATTGCCTTTACCATGATGATCAAAAGCAATAATTATGACATGCTGGCAGGGTTCGATTCAAAAAAAGACTCAATCAAAGCAACACAATTACAAATGTATTGGGCCGCAATTCTTTCCGGCTTAACTACAGTTTTGTTTGAGGTTCTGTTTATACTTATTTATTTCATACCCAAAGATAAGCAAATGGTTATTACCACAATTATGGCGTTCTCCTACTATGCTGCCGAAGTCATCTGCTTTATAGCTATAAGCATAAAAATTAAGTCTCGTAAATAGGAAGTTTTCTATTATGTTCCGCCAACGGTAATAAAAAAACCGTTGTCTTGGCGGCTAGACTTCCACGCAAAAAAGAACAATAGAGTAGTCCAACGGCGGTTTTGAAAAATAATCAAAACCGCCGTTTCTTTTTTCTCAAAAAAGGTAAGCATTTTCAAATAGTGTGTTTCATGAACATGGCGGTTTCCAAGGAGGATCGTTGTGTTCATTTTTCCTTTCCATAGCGGAGATTATCACCAACTAAAAAAAGCACAGTTTTCGGTAAGGGGCAGCATACCTGTGAAGGTGAAATCTCCCAGTACATCACAAACAATACTGTTTCACGCATCTGTATAGCATCACGCCATGCAGGTGCGTTTTTTTGCGCTAACTTTGGGACAAGTTGTCTCGAAGTCGGTTGTCCCGGGTGCAGATCTCCACCTCTCTGTTCAGATCATCTATCTACTAACAACAATCTGAACGGAGGAAAACATAAATGACTACCATCAACCTGAAATCCTTTTACCCTTGGTACACCCATGACGAATACATTGAGGTTCCCGACGAAGTTGCCGAAGAATTGAAGGCAGATAAGCGGTATGAAGCAGCATACCGCCGCCGCGTAATTCGCAACAAGGCGCAGTATTCTCTCGACTGCGATGACGGTATCGAGTACTCTGCTTGCGTGCACGAGCCGTCCCCGGAGGATGTGATCCTGCATGAGGAACGCTTTGAAACGTTGTGTCGTGCATTGAACTCTCTGCCCGAGGTGCAGGGACGGCGTGTGGATGCCTGTGTGATCCTAGGCTTGAATTACTGCGATGTTGCTGGTATTGACGGAGTAGACAAAAGCTCGGTGCGGCGATCTGTTCTATGCGGTTTGGAGAATATGAGTAAACTTTTGAAAAATGTTTTGTAATCAGGCTCTCCTTTTGCCTACTTTTTGTCCTAGGTATATATAAGGGGACATACTGAGACAAATTGTCCCAAAGCTATGGGGCGGTGCTTCGACACCGCCCCATAGCGCCATTTCGAAAGGAGGTGAGATGCCGAGCAGATTCAGTATCAGATCGGTAAAATCAATTTCATCGTTACCCCTGTCTACAAGGACGGGGGCGAAGCCATGAGGGACATTCTTCTGAAGCTCATGCTGGCAGACTTGGAGCGCGGCGACATCCTTAACAATGGCGGCGGGCGGAGGTATAATAGACTTGGAAATACTGATTGCCTGACTCCCGAGGAAGGAGGACAATTTGAAACAGTCTGGTAATCAAAACATCGGCACAGCCGCGCTCTACTGCCGCCTGAGCCGCGATGACAACATGGACAGCGAATCCAACAGCATTCAAAATCAGAAGAAAATCCTGCAAAAAGTTGCCCGGGAAAAGGGCTACACAGACACGATCTTTTTCGTGGATGATGGTATTA
>JAZLEB010000062.1:0-5758 GCA_045615065.1 Candidatus Pelethomonas sp.
CTTCTTATTGATATCGTCCATGGCTGCAACCAGCTGCTTCATCTGGTCGGTGCACTCCATCATTTTGCTTCCGGCTTCCACGGTGGTCTGGTTGGCCACCTCGGCATTATCCGCAGTACGCTTGACACGCTCGGAAACATCCGCCACAGTAGCGGAAAGCTGCTCAATAGAGCTTGCCTGCTCAGTGGCACCCTGTGCCAAAGACTGGGAGCCGTCGGCTACCTGCTGGGAACCGGACTGAACTTCGCCAGAGGCGGCATTGATGTGGGAGAGGGTTTCGGTAAGAGTGTCACGAATAAAGCGCAGACCCTTCAGAATGGTGAAATAGTCGCCGGTATAGGTGGAGAAATGCTCGGTCCAGACGGTGAAGTCGCCATTTCCCATATCCTGACACAGATTGGCAAGGTCTGTGGTGATGATATCCAGCTTGTTCACTGTAGTGCGTACGCTGTCGGACAGCTGACCCAGTTCGTCCCGGGAAGTGTAGTTCAGCTCAACTTTCTGCAGTTCGCCGGAAGCAACATGCTCCATAGCGGTTTCAATCTCCCGGATAGGCTTGATCACCATGCGGCTCAAAACCAGCGCGGAAGCAATACCTACCGCGATCGTCACGGCCTGCAGAACGGCAACGATGACCGTGGAGTTCTTTTTGACTGTCTGTGCCTTTTCGTTGCGGGCTTCGACTTCTACATATACCTCGTCGCTCAAGGCAATGATTTTGTCGACGACCTGTTCAAAGGCCGCGGTATATTCGTTGGCATAAATTTCGTAGGCCTTTTTGTTGCCTGCATCAGTCAGCTTTTCGCACTCGCGCAGCAGACGGTCACGCTGAACAGTGACTTCTTCCATCAGGGCATGAATTTCAGCAACCTGGGAGGCGAACTGAGGCTCCAGTCGTTCGAATTCGTTCAGCGCATCCTCGAAGGTCTCGCGAATGGTGAAGAGCTCATCTTTAATAGCGTTCAGCTCGGCGGAGGTCATCACGATAGTGGCCTCCAGTGCACACTCTTCGATCTGACGGACGGCGCGGCGCGCGATCCACAGCTGAGTGATAGCGGGTACAGTGGTATGGGCATAACCGTCCGCAACGGAGGCCAGGTTGTTGATGCGAGTCAGGGAGCCGATACCGAGGACGCATGACATAATGATCACGACCAGGAAGGCTGCGAGCATCTTTGTGCCGATTTTCTGATTCTTCATATTCAGATACACCCCTTTGTTTTTCTGTTTGCGCAGAAAATAATGCTCTGCGCATTTGATCCCGCCGCTCCATCTGCGGTGAGACACCTGAACAGATTCATTATAGACCTATGAGGGGAGGTTTGCAATGACATTCCAAACAAAAACGTATTGCAATAAAATGGTGGCAGAACAAAAATTAAAAGTGAATAATTCTGAAAAATAAAAAATATGCCGCAAAAACTGAAGTTTTGCGGCATGAAAATGAGTTAATTTATTTAGTTAAATGGACGAAGAAAAAATGAGGAATGTGTCAGCCGGCTTCGCCGCGGGCGTGTTTCAACAGCAGCTCATGGGTCAAAGCCATCAGGGCGAGAATGATCAGAAGATACAGAGGGAGCAGAGAAACGCTGATGGTGCTGGCAATCAGTCCAAACAGAGGCGGCATAGCGAGCGTGCCAACATAAGCGCTGGCCATCTGTACGCCGATCAGTGCCTGCGAACGGGAAGGACCGAAATGCGTGGGGGTGGAGTGAATGATGCAGGGATAGATGGGGGCACAGCCCAGGCCAATCAGTACAAGACCCGCCAGTGCGGGAATTGTGCCGATAGGAAGCAGCATGGCGGCAATACCAACGGCGATAATGCAGAGGCCTGTACGCACCAGCTGGATATCGTTGAACCTGATTGTAAGGAAGCCGCTCAGCGCGCGTCCCACGGTGATGCCGATGAAGAAAAGGCTGCCGAAGCCTGCGGCGATCTCGGCATCCACGCCTTTGTAGAGGTTGAGATAGCTGCTGGCCCACAGGCCGGTGGTCTGCTCAATGGCGCAGTAGCAGAAGAAGCAGATCATAACAGATTTGGCGCCCGGTATACGGATAATCTGCGGGAGAGAGAGGGGTTTACCGGCATTTCCCTCGGCGGCGGACTCTTTGCGGTGCTTCCACATGGGAAGGCTTGCTGCCAGCACCAGTGTGAGAACAAACTGGAAAATGGCGATCCACCGGTAACCGGTGGGCCAGCCGTATCCGCCTGTGAGGGCAAAGCTCATCACATAGGGGCCAATCATAGCGCCAACGCCCCACATACAGTGCAGCCAGCTCATATGGCGGCTCTCATAGTGCAGGGCAACATAGTTATTCAGAGTGGCATCTACACTGCCTGCGCCGAGTCCGTACGGGATCGCCCAAAGGCACAGCATCCAGAAGGAGTTGGAGAGAGAAAAACCGAGCATGGCTGCAGCGGTCATGCAGACACTGATGGCGGTGATCTTGCCGAAGCTGAGGACACGGGTCAGCCGGTCGCTCAGAAGGCTGGAGGTCACAGTGCCTGCGGCGATGATCATGGCGATGATGCCGGCGTAGGAGATGGGAACTTCAAACGCGGGATACATAATGGGCCACGCGGAGCCGAGGAGGGCATCCGGTAGTCCTAAGCTGATAAAGGCCAGATAGATGACAGCGAGCAGCAGGGTAGTCATACAGACGCTCCTTTTTCTTTGAGTTTTCACTATTATACAATATGATATCCTGTTTCTCAAGGAGGATGAGGAATGATTTTCCTCTTTCCTTATGATGGGGGATATGCTAAAATAATGTCGAAAAATGATATGAGTCCCTGTGAGAAAAAGGAGTGCATTCATGAAGAAAATCTTGTCCCTTGTCTGCTGCGTGTGCCTGCTGCTGCCGCTTCTGAGCAGCGATGGATTGGCGGTGTTCAACTATCGGATCAGTCCGCTTGGGCTTTCGGTGATCGAGGAGTATGAGGAATATCAGAAGTATCCCTATCAGGATAGCAGCGGAAACTGGCGGATCGGATTCGGTACACCCTGCAAGCAGGGGGAATATACGGTCGGCATAAGCGTTGCGCTGGCGCGGGAACTGCTGCGGCAGGAACTGGCCTCTTCGGAGCAGGCGGTCAACAACCTTTTAAACAAACACGGCATCCGCGTGTCGCAGACGCAGTTCGATGCGCTGGTGAGTCTTACCTATACGCTGGGAAACCAGTGGATGGATCCTCAGTACCGGCTGTGCGCCTACCTTATCAACGGCATTTCCAACTACAGTGAGTTGGAAGTGGTCAACGCCGTTGCTACGTGGTGCCACAAGGGGACTACTATGGTGGACGAGCTGGCACTCAGGCGGCTGCGGGAAGCATATCTGCTTCTGTACGGGCAATATGACAACAATGCTTCTGAGGAGTACACCTATATACATTATAATACCAATGGCGGCACCATGGAGCACAGCACGGTTTTCTATCCTGTTGGCGAATGCTATGGGGAATTGCCTGAGGTGAAGCGAAGCGGGTATGTATTTTTGGGCTGGTATACGGCGGAGGGGGGACTGCTGACCGGGGAGGAAAAAGCACGATCTGCCCTGCATGTCACAGCCCGCTGGGAAAAGAGTGCCGGAGGCGGCAGCATAGATTATTCCAAATGGGTCAACCCCTACCGGGACGTGAAACAGAGTGACTGGTACTACACCTATGTGCGGGAACTGAGCGCAAAGGGTGTGGTGAGCGGTTATCCTGACGGGACTTTTTGTGCAGGAAACAGTCTTAAAACCGGTGAGGCGCTGAAACTGATCCTGCTTGCTGCCGGTTATACGGAGCGGACACCTGTGGATGTACACTGGGCATCCGGCTATGTTGAACTGGCACGGCAGCTGGGGTGCTATGAAAGTTGGGAAAACATCAACCCTGATGCGCCGATTGACCGACTGCGTGTGGCGAAGATCGCGGCGAGGGCGATGGGACTATCCGCAAGTACCGGACGGAGTCCTTTTGCTGATGCGGACGACGGTGATCTGCGCGCGCTCTATGAGGCGGGGATCGTGGAGGGCAGTATCGAGGGAAGCCGACGGTTTTATTATCCGGACAGCAGTATCACCCGTGGAGAGATCTGCGCCTTGGTCAGCCGCATCGGCGCGTGGAGTCCTGCGGAGGATCCCGGAGAAACAGGACTCATCAGCTACCGCGACAAGCACTATCCGGTTCTGACATCGGTTCCGGTCTGTCGCTACGATACGGCGCTGTTTGTGCTGGATGAGGTCACAATGACCATGCACTACAATGATCCTGCTTACGAAACCGTGCTGGGTATTGATGTGTCCTCTCATCAGGGAGAGATCGACTGGAAAAAGGTTGCTGAGTCCGGCGTGGAGTTTGTAATGATTCGCCTTGGATTCCGCGGCTACGGCAAGGAGGGAACGCTTAATGTGGACAAGTACTTTGAGCAGAATCTCCGCGGTGCCAAGGCTGCCGGATTAAAGGTGGGTGTATACTTCTTCTCTCAGGCGGTGAATCCTGATGAAGCAGAGGAAGAAGCGGTCTTCGTGCTGGAGCATTTGGCGGGAGTGAAGCTGGACTATCCGGTGGTGTTTGACTGGGAACCTGTGAGCGACAAGAGCGCCCGCACCAACGGGCTTGGCAAGGATACACTGACGGATTGTGCCATTGCGTTCTGCGATGCGGTGTCATATGCCGGTTATATTCCAATGATCTATTACAATACGCCGGTTGGATACACACGCTATGATCTCAGCTGTCTGACGGCTTACGATGTGTGGTATGCGCAGTATTCCGATCGGCCTACGATGTACTATGACTACCGCATATGGCAGTATTCGGACAGCGGAAAAATTCCGGGGATCAGTACCAGGGTGGATATGAATATCGCATTTCGTCCGTACTGATATACATTATATTATATATAGAGGAGCCGCGAAGCACGGCTCCTCTTTTTTGCTGTCTGGAGCCTGGGCCTTGGCGGAGTATTTGGGCGGTGTTAACCGATACGCTGCGGTGACCTCCGATTTAATCCGGAGGTATAATATATTATGTATGCTTTCGGCAGATCGAAGCGGTTTCGCTGTTGTGCCGAAAAACAGGTAAAAATTTTATAAAAAACAGAGAAAAAAGTGCTTGACATTTTCGGGGATATCGAGTATGATAATAAAGCTTGCGAAGGGAGTAGTATGCCCGAGCAAGTACTGCGATGATGCGGGAGATTGCGGCGTAGCCGGTAACTTCCGCGGAGTATGTCCGATAATCGGGCGGCTGAGAATGTCTTTACCACGGCGTAGATCGCCGTGACACGGACAAGTACCGGCCATTCGTGCCGGTATTTTCTGTGAACAGGAATGATACGCACGGTTGAGTGGAAAGAAATTCTCGCCGTACAGAGTAAGGAACATCGAACACTACTTTGTACAACATTATGGAGGAAACAAGCAATGGCAAAAGAAATGATCCGCATCCGTCTGAAGGCCTATGATCATCAGGTCATCGATCAGTCCGCTGAGAAGATCGTTGAGACCGCTAAGCGCACCGGCGCTGCTGTCTCCGGCCCCATCCCCCTGCCCACCAAGAAGGAGGTTGTCACCATCCTTCGCGCGGTCCACAAGTACAAGGACAGCCGTGAGCAGTTTGAGCGCCGCACTCACAAGCGTCTGATCGATATCACCAACTCCAACCCCAAGACGGTTGAGGCCCTGATGAGCCTGGAGCTGCCTGCCGGTGTGGAGATCGAGATCAAGCTGTAAGCTTCATCTCCCAACGAGTCCCGCGGTGCGAACAC
>JAZLEB010000063.1:0-18702 GCA_045615065.1 Candidatus Pelethomonas sp.
TACCGCCTGTCACTGTATGGAAAAAGTGCCGCGGGAATTGACTTTCCCTGTAAACTGCGGTATTCTAAGGGTGGTAACTTTTAAAAACTTTCATGGGAGGTACAAACAATGACCACAGCAGAACTCAAACAATTCTGCACAGAGGTTCGGCGCGACATCATCAACATGACTGCCAATGCAGGCAGCGGCCACCCCGCCGGTTCTCTGTCCGTCGTGGAGCTGATGAGCGCTGTGTTCTGCACGCAGATGCGCATCGATCCCAAGGACCCCAAGATGGCTACCCGCGATCGTTTCGTTCTCAGCAAGGGTCACACTGCCCCCTGCTACTACGGTGTTCTGGCCGAGCTGGGCTTTATCGACAAGGAGGAGTTTAAGAACTTCCGTCAGCTGCACAGCATTCTGCAGGGCCACCCCGATATGAAGAAGATCCCCGGCATCGATGCTTCCACCGGTTCTCTGGGCCAGGGCGCATCCATTGCCGTTGGTATGGCTCTGGGCGCCAAGCATCAGGGTCAGGACATCCGCGTGTACACCGTCCTGGGTGACGGCGAGTGTCAGGAAGGTCAGGTTTGGGAAGCATTCATGGCCGCCAACCACTACAAGCTGGACAACCTCACTGTGATCGTTGACAACAACGGTCTGCAGATCGACGGCAGCAACGACGAGGTCATGAGCCTTGGCGATATGGCCGCTAAGCTGAAGGCCTTCGGCTTCCACACCATCGAGCTGGCTGACGGCAACGATATCGAGGCCGTTGTCGCTGCGCTGAACGAACCCACCACCCCCGGCAAGCCCAAGGCCATCCTCGCTCACACTGTGAAGGGCAAGGGCATTTCCTACATGGAAAATCAGGTCGGTTGGCACGGCAAGGCTCCCAACGAGGAGCAGCGCGCACAGGCACTGAAGGAATTGGAGGGCTAAACCATGAGTGAGAAAGCTACAAGAAACGCCTACGGCGAAGCTCTGGTCGAGCTTGCTGCCAAGAATGACAAGGTCGTCGTGCTGGATGCAGACCTTTCCCACGCCACAATGACCGTCACCTTTAAGAAGGAATATCCCCAGCGCCATTTCAACGCCGGTATCGCCGAAGCCAACATGGTCAACATGGCTGCCGGTATGAGCACCATGGGTCTCGTTCCCTTCTGTTCCACTTTCGCCATGTTCGGCGCAGGCCGCGCTTACGAGCAGATCCGCAACACGATTGCTTATCCCCGTCTGAACGTTAAGATCGCCTGCACCCACGCCGGTGTCAGCGTCGGTGAGGACGGCGGCAGCCACCAGTGCATCGAGGACCTGGCTCTGATGCGCGTGATCCCCGGTATGACCGTTATCTGCCCCGCCGATGCCAACGAGGCCCGCAAGGCTGTCTTTGCCGCCGCAGAGATGGAAGGCCCCGTGTATCTGCGTCTGGCCCGTCTGGCCACCCCCGTCTTTGAAGAGGACTACCCCTTCGAGATCGGCAAGGCCAACGTGATGCGCGAAGGTACCGATGCCGTTGTGTTTGCTACCGGTCTGATGGTCAACGAGGCTTTGGAGGCTGCAAAGATCCTGGAGGCCGAGGGCAAGAGCATTGCCGTTGTCAACGTTCACACCATCAAGCCCATTGACGCCGAGTGTGTCATGAAGTATGCCAAGCAGTGCGGCAATGTGATCACCGCCGAGGAGCACAGCACTATTGGCGGTCTGGGCGATGCCGTGGCCGATGTACTGATGGGCAAGGTGAGCTGCAAGTTCAAGAAGGTCGGCGTGCAGGATGTTTTCGGTCAGTCCGGCAAGGCAAAGGATGTTCTGCGCGAGTACGGTCTCACCGCACCTCAGCTGGCAGACAGCATCCGCGCTACCCTGTAACATCAGACTATTCCCCATTCACTCCGAATACGCAAGGAGGCTCTCACCATGAAGAGACGACTTTTCAGCTTGCTGCTTGCACTGGTTATGGTCGCAGCGATCCTGCCTACGCCCATCTCGATGGCAACCGGCGAAGAAGCTCCGCCCCAAACCGAAGAAGAACCCGCTCCCTCCCCCGATCCCGGTGACACCGGTGAAGAGGGATTGCTGCGCTCCCATCTGCGCAATATCACCCACCCCACCCACATGAACGAGGGCAGATTGTCCATTGCCGACATGATCCGCCGCGATCCCAACCCGGGTCTTCTCTCCTTCGTAAAGGGCGAGGCAGCGACTACAGGCAATGTCACTCTTAAGGATTGGTCTGTGAGTGCCGAGGGCGAGGTTCGCTTTACCCTCGCCGGCGGTAAGGACGGTGACACGGTCACACTGCCCATCACCATCCATTCCGAGGTTCATGGAAGTGACACCCTCGAAGTGATCATTACACTGGGTTACAGCAAACTCACTATTACCAGTGCTACCACTGTAGTCTATGGCGAGACTCTGCAGCTCACCTGTCTGGGTCTCACCGGAACCGGCGCGCTGATCTACACCGTTGTCAACGGCGGCGAGTATGCCAAGATCAACGGCGATGTGCTCATCCCCCTGAAGGCCGGTTCTGTGACCATCAAGGCAATGCAGGTGACCGACGGTGCAAACCCCACACAGGAAAGCGATAGTGTTACCATTACTATCGAGAAGGCCACCCCCACCGGCACCACCCGCTACACCGCGCTTACCCGCGCCGGTCTGACGCTGGCGGATGCTATGCTGGTAAACAGCACCTTCACCGTTCCCGGCAAACTGGAATGGGTCCTGCCCGACAGTACCACTGTCGTTGCCAATGTTGCCTACGAATGGATCTTCACCCCCGACGATTTTGACAATTACAACTGCGTGACCGGTATGATCATTCCCTACGTGGTCACGGACAACGTTTTCGCCATCGGCGAGGGTACTACCACGCTCAACAGTGACGGTTCCTACACCACCACCGCTTACGGTGAGGATGACTCCCGCTACGAACTGACCGAGTGGTCCGACGGCAAGATGCGTATGGTCCACCGCCAGTTGGACGGCACCATCGTCACCACCGTTCTGGAGACCGACAATACCCGCACCCAGACTGTAAAGCGGTCTGACGGCTCCACCGAGATCACCTCCCGTCTGCCTGACGGTACGATCTACAATGTGAACGAGGACAAGTACGGCCGCGTGTCTGTGCAGATCTCTCTGCCCTACTATGTGACCTACAACGCCTCGAAGAACGACACGACCATCTCCCTGCCTATCCCCGAGATCCCCTATACCGACAATCGCGCCGATGCCCCCGTGATCCTGTTTTCCCTTTCCAGTAAGCATACGGTCCGGGTCAGCATTCCTATCAACAGTCCCGGTGCGGGTACTGCGGCGATCTCGATTGCTAAGAACGGTCAGGAAAGTGTGGTCAGAACCAGCACCACCGGAAAAGATGCTCTGTATGTGACACTGACCGGCAGCTGCACGGTAAAGGTAGCCGATCTGGGCAAGCGATTCAACGATGTGAGCCGCAATGACTGGTTTGCAGACGCTGCAGCCTTTGTGACCAGCCGCGGCCTGTTCCAGGGAATGGATGCGGTGACCTTCGCTCCCAGCGAGACCATGAGCCGCGCTATGCTGGTGCAGGTGCTGCACAATCTGGAAGGCAATCCCAACTACGGTATCAGCTATGCCTTCAATGATACCCCCGGTACCTGGTATGCTGTTCCTGCCTCCTGGGCGACCTACTGCGGCTATATCAGCGGGTATCCCGACGGCACCTTCCGCGGTGAGGATAATATCACACGCGAACAGCTGGCGCTGATCCTCTACCGCTATGCAGGCTATCCCTCCAACACCGATTTCGTGAACACCCCCATCTTCAACTACTACGATTACGGCGAGATCAGCAGCTACGCATGGGATGCCATGTATTGGGCTGTCAACAGCGGTGTGCTTTACACCAATGGCAGCACTCACCTCTCCCCCGGAAAGGATGCTACCCGCGCTGAAGTGGCACAGACTATCCAAAATCTGGTGGAATACCTGAACCGATAACACGCTCAACATCCCGCGGATGCCATCATCCGCGGGATGTTTTTATTGGGCAGCGGTATTCTTGACAAACAAAACGCCCGGACCTATACTTGTATTGATCTTGATTAAAAGGAGAGCATACAATGAAAAAATTCAAGATAACAGTATTATCTCTGATTTTGCTGTCCCTCGCGATCACTGCCATCATGCTGCAATTTATGCCGGACACCGTCCCCGCCCATTACAATGCCGCCGGAGAGATCGACCGGCTTGGCAGCAAATACGAAAGCTTTCTATTTCCTGCCGCCACCGCCGCTATGGGCGCTTTCTTCCTGCTGATGGATAAATGGCTGCAAACAAGGAGCGATATGAAAGCCGCCGAGCGCAAAGTTTTCTACATCATCGCTGTTGCTACCGTGGTGTTTTTTGTTGGTATGGGCGTTTATTTTATGGTACAATCCATTGCCTACGGCGCGGGAAACGACGTTTCTGTCCCCGGTTTTGGCAGCGCCTTATTCAACACGGTTTCGATCCTGATGGGTGCACTGTATATCATACTCGGTGCCTTTATGCCAAACGCCCGCGTCAATTACCTCTTCGGGATTCGCACCACCTGGAGTATGGCAAACGAAACCGTTTGGAAGAAGAGCCAACGCTTCGGCGGTGTTTCTTCTGTGCTGTGCGGCGGTGTTCTGATCATACTCGGCATCTTTGTTACCGAGTATACTCTTTGGTGGATGCTGGGTATTTTAGCACTGTGGAGCATCATCACCATCGCAGCATCCTATGTGTTCTACCGTAAGGGGCGCGCACAGAGCTGATCCATTCGCCCGAAAGGCATGTATTCCGGTGATTTTCGCACCGTTCATCCTTGACAATCCCATCCAATACGGGTACAATAATTGGTTAGTGAAAACTATTATTTTATATACAGGAGATTACCGATATGGCACAGGATAAAAGACAGGTAGATGCCATCACTGCCCGCGACACGGATTTCGCCCAGTGGTTTACCGATGTCTGCAAGAAGGCAGAGCTGATTGACTATTCCAGCATCAAGGGTATGTTCATCTACCGCCCCTATGGCTACGCCATCTGGGAAAATATTCAGCAGGAGATGGATCGCCGTTTCAAGGCCACCGGTCACGAGAATGTGATGATGCCCATGCTGATCCCCGAGAGCCTTCTGCAGAAGGAGAAGGATCACGTTGAGGGCTTCGCTCCCGAGTGCGCCTGGGTCACCTACGGCGGCAGTGAGAAGCTGGAGGAGCGCTACTGCATCCGTCCCACCAGCGAGACTCTCTTCTGCGAGCACTTCAAGACCGTCATCCACTCCCACCGCGACCTGCCCAAGAAGTACAACCAGTGGTGCTCCGTGCTGCGCTGGGAAAAGACCTCCCGTCCTTTCCTGCGCCACCGCGAGTTCCTGTGGCAGGAAGGTCACACCATGCATGCTACCGAGGAGGAGGCCCGCGAGGAGACCACCCTCATGCTCAACACCTACGCCGACTTCTGCGAGAACTATCTTGCCATGCCCGTCACCCGCGGCCGCAAGACCGACAAGGAGAAGTTCAACGGTGCAGAGGAGACCTATACTGTTGAGTGCATGATGCACGATAAGAAGGCTCTGCAGGCAGGTACCAGCCACTACTTCGGCGACGGTTTTGCCAAGGCATTTGATATCACCTTTACCGGCAGCGACAACCAGCTGCATCACCCCCACCAGACCAGCTGGGGCGTTTCCACCCGTCTGATCGGCGGTATCATCATGACCCACGGTGACGACAACGGTCTGGTGCTGCCTCCCCGCGTGGCTCCCATTCAGGCCATCGTTCTGCCTATTGCCCAGCACAAGCCCGGTGTTGAGGATGCTGCTATGGGTCTGCTTGCCCGTCTGCAGACCGCCGGTATCCGCGCAAAGATCGATCTGAGCGACAAGGCTCCCGGCTGGAAGTATGCCGAGTATGAGATGCGCGGCGTGCCTCTGCGCGTAGAGATCGGTCCCAAGGATATGGAGAAGGAGCAGTGCTGCATCGCCCGCCGCGATACCGGTGAGAAGCTCTTCGTTCCTCTTAGCGAGTTGGAGGAGACCGTCAAGCGCCTGCTTGATGCGATCCACGACAACATGTTCGCCATGGCAAAGAAGAATCTGGAGGACAACAGCTATGCTGCCGAGACCTGGGAAGAGGTCAAGGCTCTTATCGAGAAGAACAACGGCGGTTTCGTTCACACCAAGTGGTGCGGCGAGCTGGATTGCGAACTGGCCATGAAGGAGAAGGTCGGCGTTTCCTCCCGCTGCATGCCTCTCAGCCAGACCGGCACCACCGGCAAGTGCCCTGTGTGCGGCAAGGAGTGCACCACCGATATCATCTGGGGTGTGGCATACTAAAAATACCAAACAGGTCTGCAGGATTTTCCTGCAGACCTGTTTTTATCGTTTTCCCCTGATGTCGACACATAATCTGCATAAATTTTCGCTTTTGATTGATAAAATATCTTCTTTCTGCAAAAAAAGGTTGCAAACCAGCACTTGTATATGATACTGTATTATAGAATAATTATATCCCAATAAGAAAGATTCGGAGAAGGGGGATACGTATGGCAACCAAAGGATATCACAGCTACCGCGGACGTCAGGGTTTTTGGCGCCGTGTTCTTGTTATTTTCCTGATTCTTGTTTTGATCGCGGCCTGCGCGTTTTTACTCCTGCAGCGATATATCACTTACTCGGATGACGGAAGTTTCTATCTCGACCTGCCTTTTGAGATCAATCTTCCTTTTCTAAAAAACACGGAAGCCCCCGATAATCAGGATGATCCAAAGCAGGATTTTGACCTGATCGTGGAAGACCCTGTCGATCCTCCGTCAGAGCCGGACAACAACGAGCCCGGTGTCGGCAGCGAAGACAATAACCCCGGAGATACCCCGGAGGACGATCCCGAACCGGATCAACCTGTTATCGAAACCTATATTCCCCGCCGTCTGGTGGAATTGAGCGAGCTGCCCGCCGATACCGCGGCGCTGACCGACCTGCTCACTTCAGCAGGAGCCGATGGTTTCTCTTTCATTGTAAAAGACAGAGAGGGTTTTGTTTCCTTTAATTCCTCTGTCGCACTCCCTCAGGCCACCGCAGCCGCCACAGTTACCCGCGAACAGCTTACCGCTCTTTGCGCTCAGGAAGGTGTTTACACGGTAGCGCGTATCAGCTGCCTGCGAGACCCGATCTTTGCTCTCGGAAATATCACCGAGGCAAGCATCCGCAATCGCAACGGCTACGCCTGGTTTGAAAATGGTCAGGGCGGACACTGGCTGGAGCCGGAAAAGGCTCTGACCCGGGAATACCTGATCAACCTTGCAGTGGAGTGCGCAGAACTGGGCTTTGACGAGTTGCTGCTGGAAGACGTCTGCTATCCTTATCTCGGCAATCTCTACAAAATTGTTTGGGAAAAAGAGGCAAGCAAAACCGAAGCGCTGGTTCTTTTCCTTACCGAGCTGAACACTGCGCTGGAGCCCTACGGAGTGTGCGTCTCCCTGCTGGTGGACGATGTCACTGTCCGCGGTCTGGCAGAAAACATCGTGGATACCGGCTTTGTTCCCGAAATGCTTCTTCCTCTGGTGGATGCGGTATATGTGGCTACCCCCGATCACGCTGTCACCCTTCAGGAAATGACTGCTTTGATGAACGGAAAACACACTCCCTCTTTGATCCCCATCACAAACGAGACCGGTACAAACGAATTTTGGTATCTCATTTCCGCAAATTAATATATAAAGCACTGTACAAACTACCCTGTACAGTGCTTTATTTGTTACCCGATTTTTCCCTCTCTTTTGTCAAATTAGAAAAATTTGGAAAAGATTACAAAGCGAAGAAAGAAGTTTTGTTGAAGATGTTAGTTTTTCGTTTTAAAGTGAAAAAACATTGGAATGATATATCTTACTGTGTTATAATAATGCTGTATTATTGTAGGTATGACCCGGGGGATCCCGGGCCGAACAACTGCAAAGATACCCATTTTATTTCGATCGAAAAGGGGTGAAACAATGTCACTGGAAGCCATTACCAAGATCCGCGCAGTGGAAGAGGGCGCTGAGCAGGCCAAGGCGGATGCCCGCGCCGAAGCTCAGAAGCTGATCGCAGACGCTGAGCGGGAGGGCCGCGAGCTGCTGCTCAAAAGCAAAGAAGATGCCGCAAAGGCTGCTGCCGAGACCATGCGCAAAGCAGAGGAAGAGGCTGCTGCACTTCGCGAGTCTATTCTTGCTCAGGCGACTGAGGACTGCAAGGCTCTTAAGGCTGATGCCGGTGGGCGTATGGACAAAGCGACCCAGGCGATCTTAGGAAGGGTGGTAGGGAGTTAATGTCCATTGTCAAAATGAAACGGATCCGACTGATCGCGCTTGCCCAGGATCGGGATGCCCTGCTGTCGAGTCTGCTTCATGTAGGCTGCGTTGAGATCAGCGAGCCGGAAGACTATTCGGCAGACGAAGATCAGGCCGCACTGCTCCAACGGGATACCACCGATCTTGCCCGTGTCAAGGGTGATTTGGTTCAGCTTACCGGTGCGCTGCAGGTTCTTGGCAAATATGCGCCTCAGAAGAAGGGGCTGTTTGCCTCGCGCCGCGGTGTCAGCGAAAGCGAACTGTTGGACAGGGACATGATGGCAAAGAGTCTTGAGAAGGCGGAGCGAATCAATGACCACGCGAAAGCAATCGGTCAGCTGACTGCCCGCCGAACCAGGATCAATGCCGAGATCCTTGCTCTGCGTCCGTGGGAAAGCTTCGATCTTCCTCTGAACGAGAAAGGTACCAAACAGGTAAGCATTCTGCTGGGCAGCGTCCCCAACAACGTAGATATTCATCTTCTGAGCGGAACGGTGGCGGAAGCAGCCGAAGCAAGCGAAGTCCGACTTCTCTCCTCTGACCGCGAACAGCATTGTTTGGAGATTCTGGTGCACCGCTCTCAGGAGCAGGCTGCACTGGAAGCATTGAGGACATTCGGTTTCAGCTTCTCTCCCCTCAGAGACATGTCCGGCACGGTGGCGGAAAACGTTCGCCGGTTGGAGGATGAACTGAAAAAGCTGGAAAATGAGAGCCAGCAGGAAACAGAAGCGATCAAAGCCATGGCCGGTGACAAGGCACAGCTTGAGTTGTGCATTGACTCGGTTCAGCAGATCGTGGAAACGGAAAGCACCAAGGAGCGGCTTCTGACCGGCGGTTCTATCATCTATCTGGACGGCTGGGTGGATGAACCCAATGTTTCCACACTGGAAAAGGCACTGGCAGAGTTTGACTGCGCCTATGAACTGACCGATCCCACGCCCGAGGAATACCCCAAGGTTCCTATTAAACTCAAGAACAACGCACTCACCAGACCGCTCAACATGGTCACAGAGATGTATTCTCTGCCCGCCTACGACGGTGTGGACCCGAACCCGCTGATGGCACCTTTCTTCGTCACCTTCTTCGGTATGATGATGGCGGATATGGCCTACGGTCTTATCATGATCATCGGAGGCTGGTTCATCCTCAACAAGATGAAGGCCAAGGGAAGCATGGCTCATATCGGCGGACTCGGCTATCTGTGCGGCTTCAGCACATTTGTATTCGGTGCGCTGACCGGTGGCTTCTTCGGTGATTTTATCCCGCAGATCGCCAAGCTGATCAACCCCGATACTACTCTTACGGCGCTCCCCGCCCTGTTCACGCCGTTGGAGGATACCATCGCCATTCTGATCGGTTCACTGGTGCTGGGCTTCATCCAGATCATCACCGGTATGGCGATCAGTGTGGTGCGCAAGACCCAGAAGGGCGACTTCATCGATGCGCTCTTCAACGAGATCACCTGGTGGATCATTTTGGCCGGTATCGCGCTGGCGATCTTCGGCATCGGAAATATTGCCGGCATTCCCGTTGTGCTGGTCGTGGGCGGCCTGATGCTTGCCATCGGCGGTACACGCAATGCCAAGGGATTCGGCAAGGTAACATCTTTGGTCGGTCTCGTCTATAACGGCATCAGCGGATTCTTCAGCGATACCTTCTCCTATGCTCGCCTGATGGCGCTGATGCTGGCCGGCAGTGTTATCGCATCCGTGTTCAACACACTGGGTGCTGTCACAGGCAATGTGTTCCTGTTCGTGGTTATTTCCATGATCGGCAACATTCTGAACCTGGTGCTGAACCTGCTGGGCTGTTATGTCCACGATCTGCGTCTGCAGTGTCTGGAATTCTTCGGCCGCTTCTATCAGGAAGGCGGCAAAGCATTTAAACCTTTATCCATCAAAACCAAGTATGTAGATATTATTAAGGAGGAAAAATAACATGGTAGAGTTCTTTGAAGCTTTTGGCGGTCTGAGTATTGCATTCCTGGGCATGGCCCTTACTGTTGGTCTGTGCTGCATCGGCAGCGCAAAGGGTACCGGTATGGTTGGTGAAGCTGCCGCCGGTCTTCTGTGCGAAGCTCCTGAGCATTTCTCCAAGTGTCTGATCCTGCAGGTCCTTCCCGGCACCCAGGGTCTGTACGGTCTGGTCGTTTGGTTCTTTGCTCTGTTCACCATGGGCGCATTCTCCGGCGGTATCCCCGCTGACTTCAGCGTCACTCAGGGTTGGACCATTTTCGCAGCATGCATCCCCATGGCTCTGGGCGGCTGGCTGTCCGCTCTGTTCCAGGCTCGTGTCGCTGCCGCTTCCATCAACGTGGTTGCCAAGAAGCCTGATGACTCCTCCAAGGGCATCATCCTCGCCGGTGTCGTCGAGTTCTACGCCATTCTTTCTCTGCTGGCCTCCATCCTGCTGCTGATGAACGCCGGTGTCTAAGTAATATCGTTGAAAGGCGGTAACACAATACATGAACGGAATTGAAAAAATTACCGCGCGCATTGGGACCGATGTAAAAGCCGAGATCGAAGAGATCCGGAAAAACGCCGAAGCAAGAGCGGCTGAGATCCGCGCCGACTACGAGGCAAAGGCAAAAGCAGCCGCCGAGGCTGCTGCGGAAGCCGGCCGCGAAGCCGCTGCGCGGCAGAAGGAGCGTCTGGAGAGTGCTGCCAAAATGGATGCCAAGAAGGAACTTCTGGCCGCCAAGCAGGACTGTCTGGATGAGGCATTTGCCCTCGCCCGCAAGAAGCTTACTGAACTGCCCGAGGACGAGTATGTGGAACTGCTGGCAAAACTTGCTGTGCAGGCATCCACTACCGGCCGCGAGGAACTGATCTTCAGCAAGCGCGACAGAGAGCGCGTGGGCAGCAAGGTCGTCTCCCGAGCAAACGCCATGCTGGCAGAGGCATCCGCTCCCGAAATGAAGGATGAGATGAAGGAAACCAAGATTGGTGGATTCATCGCCAAGGTTGTCACCGGCGCTCACGCCTTCTTCAACGGTACCGCCCAGCTCACTCTCTCCGAGGAGACCCGTGAGATGGAAGGCGGCCTGACTCTGCGCGACGGCAATGTTGAGGTCAACTGCGCGTTTGAGACTCAGCTGAGAGTCCTGCGCAACAATATGGCAGCGGAGATCGCCGCCATTCTGTTCGTTTAAAAGCTATCCAACAACAAGTTGAGAAGGAAGGAGGATGGCTTTTGGCTAAGAAGCTTAAGGATACTGATTATCTGTTCATATCCACTTATCTGCGTGCCCGGGAAAAGAATCTCCTCACCGCTGCCCGCATGGATCGTATGATCGATGCCCCCAGTGAGGATGAAGCCGCCAAGGTACTGCAGGAGATCGGTTACGGCGAGTTTTCCGCCACCAGCGACCGTGAACTGAGCGCCGCACTGGCTGCGGAACGTGAGAAGCTGTTTGCGGATCTCTACCGCTTTGTACCAGACAAGGCTGTTGTGGATGTGTTCAAGGTCAAATACGACTATCATAATATCAAAGCGCTGCTCAAGGCACAGGCAATGGGGCTCAAGGGCGACCATCTGCTGTTGGACGCCGGACGCGTAAGCACCGAGCAGCTGCAGCGCGCGATCACGGACGGTGAGTACGATCTTCTGCCCCGGGAACTGGCAAATGCCGCCCGCGAGGCATCCGAAGTGCTCAGCACCACCGCAGATCCGCAGCTTGCAGACTTTGTGCTGGATCGCGCCTACTACGCGGAAATGCTGGCTTCTGCCAAGCGCACCCGCAGCAAGTTCCTCACAGGCTATGTCCGCACCACCATTGACGCGGCGAACCTGCGCAGCGTCGTGCGTACTCTCAGAATGCGCAAGGGCGCAGACTTCCTGAAAAAAGTCCTCTTTGAGGGCGGTGAAGTGGATACCGGTAAGATCATTACCGCTGCTATGGGCGGCAATATCGAAGATCCCTTCCGTTCCTCCGCGCTGCGCGCCGCTGCGGAAGCAGGCGCACAGGCCGCACAGGGCGGAAGCCTCACCAAATTCGAGAAAGTCTGCGATGATGCTGTAACTGCCGCTGCAGCCAAAGCAAAGAACGTTCCCTTCGGCGAGGAAGCTGTGATCGGCTATCTGGTCGCCAAGGAGATCGAATTTACGGCGGTTCGTATCATTATGTCCAGCCGCATGGCAGGCATCAACGGCGATATTATCCGGGAAAGGCTGCGTGAAGCTTATGTATAAGATTGCAGTTCTTGGCGATCGCGACAGTGTGCTGGGTTTCAAAGCACTGGGACTGGACACCTATTTTGTCGAGTCCAGCGATGAGGCCCGCATCACCCTGCACCGCCTGGCGAAGGAAGACTACGCCATTATTTATATCACCGAACAGCTGGCAGACACCATCGGTGCAGACATCGCCCGATACAAAACCTCTGTCACTCCCGCGGTGATCCTGATCCCCGGCAAGACCGGAAGTCTGGGCCTTGGCGCACAGGCACTGCAGAGTGCCATCGAGCGCGCCGTCGGCGCAGATATTGGGTAAACGATTTTCTGCCTGCGGCAGAAATTTTGCAAGCCTTTATCAAATTCACAGAAAGGCAGTGAAGCAATGAGTCAAGGAAAAATCATTAAGGTCTCCGGTCCTCTGGTCGTGGCCGACGGTATGGCTGATGCCAATATGTCGGACGTTGTGCGCGTTGGCGAGCAGAGACTGATCGGAGAGATCCTGAATATGACCGGCGACCGCGCCTCCATTCAGGTCTATGAGGAGACCTCCGGCCTCGGACCCGGCGCAGCCGTAGAAACCACCGGTTCTCCCCTGAGTGTTGAGCTGGGCCCCGGTATCATCGAGAATATTTACGACGGTATCCAGCGTCCTCTGGAGGAGATCGTGAAAAAGATCGGCTCCAACCTGGCCCGCGGCGTGGAAGTTCCCGCTCTGACCCGCGAGAAGAAGTGGGCATACACACCCGTCGCCAAGGTGGGTGATCGCGTGGAAGCCGGCGACATTCTGGGTACTGTTCCCGAAACCGAGGTTGTTCTCCACAAGATCATGGTGCCCAATGGCATCAAGGGTACTGTGGAGTGGACCATCGAGGCAGGCGACTATATCGTTGACGAGGTTATCGCCAAGATCCGCACCGACAAGGGTGACACCGTTCCCCTGACCATGGTACAGAAGTGGCCTGTCCGCGTGGGCCGCCCCTATCAGAAGAAGTACAACCCCGTGGCACCTCTCCAGTCCGGCCAGCGTATTATCGACACCATGTTCCCCATCGCCAAGGGCGGTACCGCCGCAGTTCCCGGCCCCTTCGGCTCCGGTAAGACTGTCGTACAGCATCAGCTGGCAAAGTGGTCTGACGTGGATATTGTGGTTTATGTTGGCTGCGGTGAGCGCGGCAACGAGATGACCGACGTTCTGCGTGAGTTCCCCGAGCTGCAGGACCCCAGAACCGGCGAGTCTCTGATGAAGCGTACCGTTCTGATCGCCAACACCTCCGATATGCCCGTTGCAGCCCGTGAGGCATCCGTTTACACAGGCATCACCATCGCTGAGTATTTCCGCGACATGGGCTACGCCGTTGCTGTTATCGCGGACTCCACCTCCCGCTGGGCTGAGGCTCTGCGTGAGATGTCCGGTCGTCTGGAAGAGATGCCCGGTGAAGAAGGTTACCCCGCATATCTGGCTTCCCGTCTTGCTCAGTTCTATGAGCGCGCCGGTGTGGTTGAGTGCATGGGCAGCGACTCCCGGCAGGGCAGCCTGACCGCCGTCGGTGCGGTCTCCCCTCCCGGCGGCGACCTGTCCGAGCCCGTTTCTCAGGGCACCATGCGTATCGTTAAGGTGTTTTGGTCTTTGGACTCCTCTCTGGCTTACCGCCGTCACTTCCCCGCCATCAACTGGCTGAACTCCTACTCCCTGTATCTGGATACCATGAAGCCCTGGTTCGACGAGCACTACGGACCTGAGTTCATGGAAAACCGCAACAAGGCTATGAGCATGCTGCAGGAAGAGCAGGAGCTCAACGAGATCGTTCAGCTGGTCGGTAAGGATTCTCTGGGCGCAGCGGACCAGCTGACTCTGGAAACCGCCAAGATGATCCGCGAGGACTTCCTCCAGCAGAACGCCTTTATGGATGTGGACAGCTATTCCAGCCACGACCGTCAGATGCGTATGCTGGGCATGATCCTGACCTACGACCGTCTGTGCCGCGGCGCTATCGCCAAGGGCGCAGCGCTGCAGCCTCTGTTCGACATCCCCTCCAAGGAGAAGATCGGCCGCGCCAAGTTTGTGGACGCCGACAGCTATGTGGCAGAGTATGCCGCCATTGCCGAGGAGATGGAGCGCGAGATCGCTGACATCGCAGAGAAAGCAGGTACCGAAGTATGATGAAAGAATACCGTACCATACACGAGATCTCCGGCCCTTTGATGGTCGTTGAGCAGGTCGAAGGCGTTACCTACGACGAGCTGGCCGAGATCGAACTGACCGATGGTTCCACACGCCGCTGTAAAGTCCTTGAAGTCAACGGCGATAAGGCTGTCGTTCAGCTGTTCGAGTCCAGCGCCGGCATCAACCTGCGCGACTCCAAGATCCGTTTCCTGGGTCACCCCCTGCAGCTGGCTGTCAGCGGCGATATGCTGGGCCGCGTGTTCAACGGCATGGGCGAGCCTATCGACGGCGGCCCCGATATCCTGCCTGAGAAGTACCTGGATATCAACGGTCTGCCCATGAACCCCGCAGCCCGCGACTACCCCAACGAGTTCATTCAGACCGGTATTTCCACCATCGACGGTCTGAACACTCTGGTTCGCGGTCAGAAGCTGCCTATCTTCTCCGGCTCCGGTCTGCCCCATGCGCAGCTGGCAGCTCAGATCGCCCGCCAGGCCAAGGTGCTGGGCGGCGAGAGCAACTTCGCCGTCGTCTTCGCTGCTATCGGTATCACCTTTGAGGAGTCCGAGTATTTCGTCAATGAGTTCAAGCGCACCGGTGCTATCGACCGTACCGTTCTGTTTACCAACCTCGCCAACGACCCCGCCGTTGAGCGCATTTCCACCCCCCGTATGGCGCTGACCGCCGCAGAGTATCTGGCATTTGAGAAGGGTATGCATGTTCTGGTCATCCTGACCGATATCACCAACTATGCCGAGGCTCTGCGTGAGGTCTCCGCCGCTAAAAAGGAAGTCCCCGGCCGCCGCGGCTATCCCGGTTACCTCTATACCGACCTTGCCACCATGTATGAGCGCGCAGGCCGCAAGCTGGGTCACGAGGGTTCCATCACCATGATCCCCATCCTCACCATGCCCGAGGACGACAAGACCCACCCCATCCCCCACCCGGCCGGCTACATTACCGAGGGTCAGATCATTCTGAGCCGCAATCTCTACCGCAAGGGCATCCTGCCTCCCGTGGACGTTCTGCCCTCCCTCAGCCGTCTGAAGGATAAGGGTATCGGCGTAGGCAAGACCCGCGAGGATCACGCCAGCACCATGAACCAGCTGTTTGCTGCCTATGCATCCGGTAAAGAGGCCAAGGAGCTGATGACTATTCTGGGCGAATCCGCACTGAGTCCCACCGACCTGCTGTTTGCCAAGTTTGCAGACGAGTTTGAGAACCGCTATGTCAACCAGGGCTTCGAGGAGAACCGCTCCATCGAGGAGACTCTGAACCTCGGTTGGGAACTCTTGAAGATCCTGCCCCGCGGCGAGCTGAAGCGTATCAAGCAGGAAATGATCGACAAGTATCTGCCCCGCGAGGACTGATGTTCTCGATATCTTTTAGGAAAGAGGTGAACTGATGGCCTCTACGACCGTAAACCCGACCAGAATGGAATTGAGCCGCCTGAAGGGCAGGCTCAAGACCGCTGTTCGCGGTCACAAGCTCCTCAAGGATAAGCGCGATGAGTTGATGAAGCAGTTTCTTGAGATCGTTCGCAGAAACCGCGAGCTTCGCAGCAAGGTGGAGAAGGGTCTTGAGCAGGCAAACGCCGCTTTCACTGTGGCTGCTGCCCTGATGTCTCCCGAGATGCTGGAGCAGGCACTGCTCTACCCCAAGCAGAGTGTTGAGCTGGATATGAAGTTCAGAAACATTATGTCTGTTGATGTGCCTGTGTACAGTTTCCACACCCGCAACGATGATCCGTCGGAGATCTATCCCTACGGTTTCGCACAGACCAGCGGTGAGCTGGATGCGGCGCTGGAAGCGCTCTCCAATGTGTTCCAGGATATGCTTGAGCTGGCACAGGTGGAAAAGACCATGCAGCTTCTCGCGGCGGATATCGAAAAGACCCGCCGCCGTGTCAACGCACTGGAGTATGTGATGATCCCCGATCTGCAGACCACCATCCGCTATATCTCCATGAAGCTGGACGAAAACGAGCGTGGCAACACCACTCGACTGATGAAGGTCAAGGACATGGTGCTGCAGGAAGCACACGATTTCAAGTAAGCTTCTTCTTTTGGAGGCATACAGTAAAAAACAGAGCGTATTGCAATAAATGCAATACGCTCTGTTTTTTATATCTTGGCTACTCGTCAAAGGTTAGTTTTGATTTTCAAAAAGCCAACCGGGAATCTCTGTCCCTTCATATTTATTCGTCAGGTACTGGCGCCAATCGTCAATATGCTCCTCCCAGGTCTTTCCTGTAACCGCTTCCACAGTTTCAGGGAACAGCATCAGCTGATAGACCTCCCTTTCGCCGTAGAGCAGAGTCAAATAGCGGGCAAAGGAATTGACACCGTTTCTTCCAAACAAAAAGTCAAAGGAGTACTTCTCAAATGCGTAGGCGAAAATATCGCAAACTTCAAAATAATCATCTATACCGGACTGGTAGGTACGGCCTGTAAAGTCAGAGAACAATTTCACATACTCTTCGTCTTGTGTGAACATCTTTTCATAGGCCTTCTGCGCATATAAGGAGTGTGCGCGACCCATTTCGCAAAATGTCTGTGCCTGCCAAACCTGACCCAGATTAGGGTTCAGAATAGACTGAAGATGGAAGTAATACCCGTGCAGGTAAAGCTGAACGGACATCGTACACACCTCGTGAGAGGTGCGATAATAAGTGTTAAAAAACGGTTTCCCGGATTTCTTGATCGCACTCTCTTCGCTCAACCAGTTAATCGTAACAACACCCGCTTCGTCCTGCAGCTCAAAGTACTCCACAGCAGCGGTGATCTCTTCGTTGATCTGATCTGCGGCATCAAAGATTGCCTGATAGCGGGAGAAGTAATCGTAGTTCTCCTCCTCATAGCCGCGGTCTACTACAAGTTTTGCATAAGTAGTCATTATTTTTAGAGGAAGGTTCTCACCGAAGTACGCATAACCGTTTTTCTGACGGGAGAAAGTAACAGAAATATCCTGCGCATACGTGTCTGCCAGTGCGCGGAAATCATTCACCTGCTCGCCAACAGGCTTCGCCAGAGCCTCGCGCAGGTCGATCTTCTCAAAAAGCTGAGCGCTGAGCGCATAGGAATTGCGCACAGTTTCTTCGTCTGCATAGGTTACAGTGAAACAAGGGTAGACTAGATTGAGCGCGTCTGGATTTTCTGCGAAGAAAGTGTCCAAAGCAGACTGCTCAACTGTTTCAATCGTATCCGTCTGCCAGTCCAGGTGCGCGGCAATGGCATTCGCTACATGATAGATGTATCCATAGTCGGTGTAGTCGCCCCAGAGGGTCTGCAACGTAACCATAACCTGACGGTAACTCTTCACATGGGAAAGCGCAATATATGCCTTGTCATTTTCACTGTCACTGAAGCTGTCATCATAATCCACAGCATAATAGCGCAGCTTTCTTGTCTCCACACCACTGTCCTTCAAAAACTGCAAAAGCGTTCTCTGCGCGTTAATAAACTCAGTGGCCCGCTCCACATCCGTGGTGAGGCAGAAGTAAAAACCGTCGTCCAGTGTTAGGGTCAGGGAATCCAGCCGGCGATCCGTGCTCGTCATGGCGGGACGCATATATACTTGATTCTTTTCTATCAGTTCATAGCTCTCTTCCACGGGCGAAACGGAAACCAGTTCATTTCCAGCATCGCCAATTTCCCCACAACCTGACAAAACGGCTGTCAGCATAGTAGCCAGCAGCAAGAACAAAACTGTTACTCTCTTCATACAAGTTCCTCCAAATATCCAATATTACTCAGGAATAGTCCCTGCTGAAATCATAGCACAGTTCCAGTATTTGTCTATCAACCGCAGGTTGCAGCTCATTTTTTATCGGGCAACCTCAGGTTGCACTGCCGTATTTCTCTTTTATTCCTCATAAATTGACCAATCGGCGACAAATTGGAGTTTATCGGGGGGTTAGGTTAGCATAATCTCAAGCCTCCCTCTGACGAGGGAGGTGGGTCGCCGCAGGCGACTCGGAGGGAGAGATACACTGCAGTTCTTGTTTTCTCTCCCTCAGTCAGCCTTTGGCTGACAGC
>JAZLEB010000064.1:0-4351 GCA_045615065.1 Candidatus Pelethomonas sp.
TGAAACATGCGTTAAGGTGCATACACGCATCTGTGTTTCATAACTTTATCAGTTGCAGCGTGATGCTCGTGTGATAAAAGCTACTCCCCCAACTGAGAATGATTTCAGTTGACGGGGGATCCGCCAGAACGCCACGGTCGCGCAGGACCAGACCGAGTACAACCAACGCTTCGATTCCCTCAGCCAGAAGTTCAAGGAGGCCGAGGCTAAGAAGGATGCGGTCGCACAGCAGATCAGCGACATCCGCGACCGGCGAGGTACGATGGAGGACTTCCTCCGGATTCTGAAACAGCAGGACGGCGATGTCACCGCCTTCAGCGAAAAGCTCTGGTGCGGCCTGCTGGACTACGCCACGGCCTATGCGGATGGCCGCCTGACGTTCACTTTCAAAAACGGCTCGACCTTTGAGGGCTGAGCCGGGTAAATGAAATGCTCCCGATCATCGGTTTTTACGCCGGTGACCGGGAGCATTTTTTGAGATTTCTATAGTATTGAATCTATCAAATCTTCTCCGCGAGGGCAGCTGCCTGAGCACATCCATCTGTTTTCTCGATAGTTCCCGCTTCAAGTACGCCGGGGACGAGAACCTCTCCGACCATATTCCATTTGATCAATGCTGCGGTGCGCTCAATAGGAATACGAACACCATCCATAACGCTCATATCATCTTCTTCGCAGCAGGTAATGAGAGCGCATTCCTTTCCGGCAATGTCTTTTCCACCAACGACAAGAGAAAACATTTTATCAATTACTCCCTTGATCTGTGTTGGAATGGAATACCAGTATACCGGCATCGAAAATACAACTGTATCGGCATCCAGTATTGCGGGTGCGATGATGTTGAAGTCATCATCAAAAGAGCAAGCCTTGCCAGTTTTATAGCAGGTCTCACATGCGTGACAAAAGCCGATTTTCATAAACGACGTGTCAAATCTAACCACACTGTGTCCCTTTGCCTCCGCCGCCTTGATGAAAGCATCTGTCATGGCAAAGCTGTTTCCGTTTTTCCGGGGACTTCCTGTAATCACAACAATTTTCTTACCCATCATGATTCTCCTCTTACTTGATTGAGTTTCCAAGGTCATACGCCTGTTTTAATTCCGGCTTGCCTTCCGTATCACCGGGCTGAGTGACATAACCGCATAGGATCTTGCCGAGGCTTTTCCATCCGATGTGTTTTTCGAGATGATCATACCAGTGTTCACTTTCTTCAAAGCCAGCACCTTCAGCCGCCATGATCAGAACGCTTTGTTTCTTGGGATTGCGGTAGTTCGGATCGCATTCCGCAATAGCAAACAAACGGTCAAAGGCATTCTTCAAAAAACCGGAGATGAACCAGTAGTACAGTGGGGAGGCGAGCACAACCACATCTGCCTCTCTATATGCAGGGTAAATCTTTTCCATATCGTCCCGCTGCGAGCAGGGATGCTCCGGATCTTTACCACCACTCCAACATCCGAGACAGCCGTTGATCTTCATTTTCGGCAGAAAAAACTCCTGCACCTCATTTCCAGCCTCTTCTGCCCCATGCTTAAATTCCGCTGTGAGCGACGATGTATTTCCCTTCATTCTGGGGCTTCCATTCAGAATGACAATTTTCTTACCCATTCGGTATCCTCCATTCTAATTATGATGATTGACAGTTCATCATCATGTCGCTATAATTATAGCCAGTGCAAATACATAAAACAAGTACGCACATTTGAGATATATACTATCTTGGAGGAAAGCATGATGGCACATGATTGCATTGCCAACAGCAAGCTGGAAGAAACCGGCTTTAACTATACAATGTCCTTAATACAAGGAAAGTATAAAATGTTCATACTCTATACGTTGATGGAATTCGGTGTCGTCCGTTTTAATGAGATGCAGAAATACATTGGCACCATTACCTTTAAAACTCTCAGTTCTACACTAAAGCAGTTGGAGAAGGATGGACTGATCAACCGAAAAGAATATGCCCAAATCCCTCCCAAAGTCGAATACAGTTTGTCTGACCGTGGAAAGTCACTCATGCCCATTCTCGACCAGATGTGTGAGTGGGGAGATCAAAATCGAATATAATAGTTTGTTTCACAATAAAAAACTCTCGGCAACCGTTCTCTTCACGGACAGCCGAGAGTTTTTTCATTCTACAATTCCTTCATTCCTGAACTTGGCCAGCATCTCCAGCATGTGGATGCCGATCTTCTCCGGATCATTGTCCAGACCGGCGCAGATGACGCGGAGGCCATCCGGTGTCAGTATCCGGCCATGCAGCCGGTCGGTCTGGTACTGCTGGTATTTCTCATATTCTTTATTCGTTATCTGCTTCATAGCGATCTTCCTCATTTCATAAAGACTGCCTGTATTCGCTTATACTCATTCCTGTCCAAAGACTAAATGCCCGGAGAAAAGAATTGATTTCCTGATAACCAAGCAAAAATGCGATCTCATCACTGCTCATGTCTGTATTCCGAATATAATGCTTGGCAAGAATCTCCCTCGTTCCATTCAACTGTTTCTGAAAAGAGGTGCCCTCCTCCGTCAGTTTTCTCTGGAGTGTCCGCTTGCTGATACCCAGCTTGGCAGCAACATCATCTACCGTTCCAGCGCCTCCCGGCAGGAGCTCTGTCAGAGCACTACGTACCTTTGCAGCAAAAGAATCATCGCGTTCCATTTCGTAAAGACGCTTCTGCAGTTCCGGTTCAAAAAACTCCCACATATTCTCGTTATGGCTGACGAACGGTTTTTCCATGTCATCAGATCGAAACACAATCACGTTCTCATCGCCCTGAACCACCTGACAGCCGAGAAATCCAATAAAGGCGTCATCCGTTACCGGTTTCCGCATCCGGACCTCTATCGGTGTGATGTTGGCCTTGGTCGCTGTGCGGATGATATGGATCACGAAGACCATCTCTGTTTCCACCAGAAACTGCGGCATAACCAAATCATCTGTACTTGCGGAGATCACCAGCATGATTTCCCCCTCGGCTTCACACAGCTCATATTTCATAGGAGCAATGATGCGCTTATACCGGGAGAGTCGCTCCAAGCAGGTTTTGCCATTCTTGCTACAGTAAGCTGCAAATATGGGAGGTGAGAAGCTTTCTATGTTATCGGCTGAGGCAACCATGATCGGGAGCCTTGGATCGGTGATCTGCGCTCCAACTGCTTCCATGAAACGATAGTAATCCGTTTCATCCAGCACTGGCTTTTTGCGGCTGAACAAATCCTCCGGAACACCTGCTATTTTCAGAGCCTCTCCAACCCGGATGCCAATCATTTCAAGATACTTGCCATATTGTCCGTCAAGGATATACCTGTCCATTACCATCCCTTATTTCTTTGCACTCCCAGCAATCTGCTGGTTGTACACGAAGTTCAACATTGTCTTTTTGGGAAACATCGGTGCAAGCGTCATCATAGGCTTCTGCCAACCCGGAAGACCGGAAGTGACGTTCAGTGCGCCTTTCAGCATCCCGTTATATCCATCCTGAGCAACGGCCATAGGATCGACAGCGTTTGCAAACAGCTTTGTATCGGAAAGACCGCCTGCATTGGCAAATCCCGTCTGCATGGCACCCGGCATCAAAGCCGTGACCGTCACTCCAGTTCCCTGAAGCTCACGCCACAGTGCGTTCGACCAACTGGTCACATAAGCCTTCGTCGCATAATACACAGCTTGAAGTGGGCCGGGCATCGTGGCTGCCGTTGATGAAACATTCAGCACTTTGCCATTACCCCGATTGATGAAGTCCGGCAGGAACAACTTGCAGAGCCGGGTAGGTGTCTCGATATTAACCGCAATCATGGACATATCCTGTTCCATAGTGCGCTCACGGGCAAAATCACCCTGTCCGCCGAATCCGGCATTGTTGATGAGATAATCGACTGTCCAGCCGTTCTCTTTGCAGGTGTCATAGATAGCCTGCGCCGCCTCCGGTGCGGAAAGATCAGCGGCAATCGTGTAAACGTTCACACCATACTGAGTTTTCACGCTTTCGGCCTGTTCGTCAAGTTTTTTCTGGCTGCGTCCCACAAGGATGAGGTCGCCACCATTTCCAGCATGGATATTTACAAAGCAGGTGCCAAGTCCACCATACGATCCAGTGATAAGTGCTGTTTTCTTTTCCATTTCAGAAACCTCCTGTGTCATGTGATGGTCACATTATACGAAATCACAAGGGTTTCTTGAACATCTTAAAACGCCATCATTATATCAATTCACGCCATCTTGTGCAATAAAATATCGGGATTCACACCCGACTTCACAGGAGGGCTCGAACGAGCCCTTTTTGCTCGAAAAACGAGCCCTCTCCATTATGCCGCCGCAATCCGTATCAAAGACGTAGTGCAGTTTTCA